>NZ_DASYDG010000032.1:0-112973 GCF_036499745.1 Pinirhizobacter sp. | reverse complement strand
GTCGTTCAGGAGGCCGGTAAAAGTGAAATTGGTCGGCAGCAAACCGATGGAAGTCAGACCGTCATAGGTCTTGGATACGCCGGTCAGGCCAGCGAGGATCCGGCCGCCAAGCGGTTCTGGCGTGATCTGACCGGTACCGATTGCGAGGCCTGGGATCGAATAATTGTTGAGATTGGTACCACCCAGGGCAATCAGGTTGGCTGCAGTGAGTAGGGAAGTAACCTGCCACTGGCCGACGTTGGGATCGGCATAGGTACCGTCGGTCTGGTTGACCGTGGCGCCCTGGCCCTGAAGGAAACCACTGATCAGGTAGTTGCCGGCGTTGAGCGTGGCAATGTCGTTGGCATCGTAGACCTTGGTCGGATTGTTGACGATGCTGATCGTCAGCGGTGCCTGGGCAATCGTGCCCGTGCCCGTCACCGTGGGCGTAAAGCTGTAGTTGGACATGAACGTGCCCGACGCGGTGTGGAAGTCGGGAGCTTCCAGTGTCGCGGTCACGCCGATGTTGTTGCCGGCGTCGGGGCCGGAATAGTTCGCCGTCGACACCTGATCCAACGTCGCGCTCTGGCCGCCTTGCCAGCCGGTGATCAGCCAGTTTGCAGCCGTGGTGTCGGCGGTGGTCGTACCGTTGTAGATCTTGGTCGGGTTGCCGATCAGGGAGATGATCAGCGGTGCCGGCGTGATGTTGGCAGACAGGCCCGTCGGCTGGGACAGCGTGTAGTTACCCGCGCCCGCGCCGGCCAGCCCGAAGCCGCTGGCGGTCACCGCGATGCCATTGCCAACGTTGGGCGAAGCGAAGTTGCCGGCCGCGCTGCCGGTATCCAGGGTGACGCCGTCGCCGGCTACCACGCCCTGCAGCGCGGCTCCGCCGAAGCCGAGCAAGTCGATGGTGGTCGCGTCGTAGTTGCGACTGGTCGCGGTCACGCCGGCGATGGTCAGCGCCTTGGGCGTGATGCTGGCCGTCAGGCTGCCCGGCAGCACCAGGTTGTAATCATTGGCCTTGCCGCCGACCAGCGAGAAGCCGGTGAGCGATACCGCCATGTTGTTGCCGACATTGGCCGACCCGAAGCTGCCGGTGCCTTGTGTCAGCGATACATTGCCGATGTCGCCGGCGATGATGCCGAAGAGGTTCTGGTTGCTGGTGTCAAGGCCTGCCAGCGTGTTGCCGTCATACACCTTGCTGTCGGCCAGGATGCCCGACAGCACCACGTTGGCTTTGTTGATCATGCCGTTGCCGGTGGCGGCGGTCGGCAGGATGTAGTTGGACAGCAGCGTGCCGATGCCGGCGATGAAGTTGGTGTCCTTGAAGCCGGCGTTGACCGTCTCAGCGCCCGCTTCGGCGCTGACATAGCCGACCGTATTGGGCTGGTTGACGGTAATCGTCTGCCCGCCGACCAGGCCGTCGATCTGGTAATTGCCGCTACCAAGCGTGGCGGTGGTGGTGCCGTCGTAGGTCTTGGTCGGTGTGCCGGTAATGCTGGCGGTCAGCTGTGCCGGCGTGATCTGGCCGACAGCCGCAGTCACCGGCCCGGTACCCAGCGTATAGCCCAACACCGGAATGTTGCCGCTGCTGTCGGTGAGGACGAAGTTGCCGATGGCACCGGGCGAGGTCACCGAAATACCGTTGGCCGCATTGACCGAGGCATAGGTGCCGCCGGTGGCCGAAGCGATCTTGTCGCCGTTGAGCAGGCCGCCAGCGACGAAATTGCCGCCGGCGAAACTGGCCGCGTTGGTATTGTCGTAGACCTTGCTCACCGTACCGGTGAGGCCGCTGATCTGCAGCGAGGCAGCGGTGCTGTAGATCAGGCCGTTGCCGGTGCCCAGCAGGCTGCCGCCCAGGCTGGTGCCGTACTGGATGAAGTTCGGGGTGACGCCGCCGAGTACATTGCCCGACGGATTGGCGGTGTACAGGCTCCACTTCGCGCCCAGCGCATTCACGCCGGCATTGTTGGTGAACTTGCTGGCGTTGAGGGTAGCGCCGGTGCCGGCCGACAGGCCCCCGGCATTGCCGATGGTCAAGGTGCCGCCGGTGGCGTTCATCACGATGCCACCGGTACCGCTGATGGCCTTGTTGACGTTGATGTCGTGGAACGCGTCCAGTTCCAGCGTGGCGACGGCATTGTTCCAGGTGATCGCCGCATTGACGTTGATGTCGCCGTTACCCGTCGACTGCACGCCAGTGCCACTGGCGCCACCCGCCGTGGTCTGCTCCACGACACTGGTGCCGCCATTGAGCGTGCTGGAGATCGTCGTGGCCGCCGCGTCGTCGATGGTCAGGTCGGTCGGGTCGACCAGCCAGGTGCCAGCCTTGCCGGCCGGCGCCGACGCGGTGATCTTCGCGTCCTTGGCCAGGTTGAAATGAGCCGCCGAGGTTTCGATCTGGCCGCCGTTGCCGCCGTTCGGGGCGCTGGCATCGAGCGTGCCGCCGACGTTGACGGTGCCGGCTTCCATGCCGCCGAGCAGGGTGATCACGCCGTCGTGATCCTCCACGCTGCGCGCCTGTACCGTGCCGGTGTTGTTGACGGCACTAGCCAGCAGCGAATCACGTGCGCCGGCGGACATCAGTACCTGGCCGCCATCGGCGACGATCAGCTGGCGGTTCTCCGCCAGGTTATTGAGCGTGCTCTTGTCCACCTGCAAGTGCAGCAGGTGATTGTCGCTGAAGGTCAGGGTGACGGCGCTGCCGCCACCGAGCGCCACCGTGCCCAGTTGGGCGCGGATCGTGCCCTGGTTGGACACCTGGTTGCCGACCAGGGCCACATAGCCACCCTTGGCGGCATTGATGCTGCCCTGGTTGACCACCTTACCCTTGCCGTCACCGGCAAAGCGAACGCTACCCGAGCCGAGCGTGCCGTCGTCGAGGTCCAGGGTAGAGGCGACGATGCCGCCGACATTCACTTGCGCGCCCTGGCCGAACAGCACGCCGTTCGGGTTGATCAGCCACACCTGGCCGTTGGCGTTGAGGTTACCGAGGATGTCGCTGGCGGTATTGCCCAGCACGCGGTTGACCGCGATGGAGCTGGCGCCCGGCTGCACGAAGTTGACGGTCTGGTTGGCGCCGATGTCGAAGTTCTGCCAGTTCAGCGACAGCACCTGGCTGTTCTGCTGGATGGTGGTGGTATTGGCCGATTGTTGAATCTGTCCCGAGCCGCCGACGATCTGGCCGCCGGTCGGTGCGTTGCCCGCGTGCGCGAGGCCCGTCATGCCCAGTGATGCCGACAGCAGTGAAAGCATCATCACCCGGTGGCCAACCACATGCCGGCGCGTTGGGCCGCCGTGCTTGCTATGGGCCAGTTCCGAGGCAGGAACCCACTGGGAGAGAGTGCGGTTCCAGCACAAGCGATAGATGTGATTCATGGCTCAACCCGTCCGTAAATTTTAAAAGTCGATAGCGGCACGCATGGGTGCACCGCTCGTTCCGTTCGACATGAGCAGATGGATGGCCTTGGAGGGTTGAACAGCACGCGCGAAGCGCGAGCAAAAACACCGTGTACTTATTTCGGCATCGCCGGACCGCACTCAAACCCGCACTTTGCGTGCGCGCATGCCTATCCGGTGATCATCTGTTCTGATGCGCTGATGCGCATCCCCCCATAAAAGCTTCCTGTCAACAGCCCCTGTCGCTGTGATTCAGCACAAATTGACGCATTAACCTCGCTGCGTAGGCACAACGAGATCACTAAAAATGATAACTGCTTCTCGCTTAAGAATCGATTCTTTAAAAAAAAATTCATGTTCGGTCCGCTAGGGACCCGTGATTGCGATCGCCGAAGTTGCATGCCAGTTGCATGCCAGCTTGGAGTGGGATGAGCATGCCCGGCGATGTAAACGAAGTAACTCACTGATTCAACAAAGTCCTGCTTTGCGAAAACACGCGCAAGACAACTCGCCCGACGACACGGCGAGCGAAGTTGACTTGCGAATCGTCAAAATATTGACGGCTCTGTCGGCGTACGAGTGACCAAAGTTGCCTGGCGGCACTTCGTGCGGCGCCGGCTTCCTATCCCGGGGAATTTTTAGCCGCGCACTGCCAGATGGAGTTGCCGGTAGGCATCGACGAGCTGGTTAAGCGTAAAGGCACGATTCCGTCCGCTCGGGTTGGGCAGTACCCAAATGGCGGAGCCCTCGATCGTTGCCGTTTGCAATCCCCAGGCGACACGTCGCTGCCCCGATAGCCCGGAGTAGGCCATCTTGCCGAGGAAGGCGACGAAACGAGGCGAGTAGCGCCTGATCTTCTGCTTGAATCGGGTAGCGGCAGAAGTGAAATCCTCGAGCAACAGCTCGTCGGCCCCGGCGGTCGGCCGCTCAACCACCGTGGTCAGGCCGAAATCGTATTGAAGTATCCGCTGGTCATCTTCAGGCCGGATCTCCTCCGGGGTGAAGCCGGCCAGGTGGACAACGCGCCAGAAACGATTTGCCCGACCAGCAAAATGATGTCCCGTAGCCGCTGCCAGCAATCCGGGGTTGATGCCGCAGAACAGTACCGAAAGCTTCGGGGCAATGATGTCATCCACAGATCACGCCCACGGCCTTCTTCGCGAGCTTCCGCAGGTCCTTCCGGGACGCACCGGCGCGGGCGCGCATGGCTATGGTGTGCATGGTCGCCGTGCAGAGCAACGCGAGCGCGGCAATGTCGGCGTCCTTCTTCAGTTCCCCTGCGTCGCGCGCCACTCGCAGGCGCGCTTCGAAATCCGCGTCCAGCGTATGGAAGCCGTCGATGATGATGCGTTGGATCTCAGGATCTTCGACAGCCTCGGTGATGGCCGTCCCCACCACGAAACATCCGCGTGCGGGGCCATCGCCTGAAAAATAGATCGACAGCGATGCGTCATAGACACGGACAAGAGAGTCTTTCAGGCGCAGGTCACCGGCGAGAGCCTTGCGCATCGCGGTGAACTGGAGATCCCAATAATCGGCCAGTGCCTTGAGGTAAATCGTGTGCTTGTCACCGAATGCCGCGCGCAGGCTCGGTCGGTTCATGCCCGTCGCCGCCGTGATGTCATCAAGCGACGTCCCTGAATAACCGGCCTTCCAGAAGGCATCGCCCGCCCGTCGCAGGGCGATCCCGGGCTCATAGGCGCGTGGGCGTCCTCGCGGTTTACTGGCCGCCTTGTCTTCTTTCGTGCCATCGCGCATAAAAACTTGACCCCGCGTTTTTGCCAGAATATTATCCGAACCGGTACAAAATCAAGTGCCGTGAAGGCCGCCTGCAGCGCTTGATAAATAGCCGTCCAATGCCCGGCAAGCGTCGACTTGTCGCCCGGAGTACATTCGGTGGTTGACTCTGGCCCCCACGGAGTACTTCCGATGAATCCTTCCCGCGCGCTCAATGACACCACCATTCCGCTTGCCGGAGGGAAGGGAAGCATTCCGGCGGTTGGCTTCGGCACGTTGATTGCCGATCCCGTCGCCGCCAGGAGGGCCATCAAGGTGGCCTTGGAGGTGGGCTACCGGCACATCGATGCGGCCGAAGCCTATCGCAATGAAGAGGTGGTCGGGGCCGCGTTGCAGGAGTCCTTTGCCGAAGGCATTGTGCGGCGTGAAGAGATGTTCGTGACCACGAAGTTGTGGAACAACAACCATCGTCCGGAGCGGGTCGGGCCGGCGCTTGAGGCGAGCCTCCGCCGCTTGCAACTCGATGACGTCGATGGCTACCTGATCCATACACCCTTTGCCTTCCAGCCTGGCGACGAACAGTATCCGCGGGGCGAAGACGGCCAGCCGCTCTACGACCCGGGGGTAACCTTGCTGCAGACATGGCAGGCGATGGAGCGCTTGGTCGATGAGGGGAAGTGCAGGTACATCGGCCTTTCCGATGTGCGCCTTGACAGGGTGAAGGAAATCTATGCGGCGGCGCGCATCAAGCCGGCCGTGGTGCAGGTGGAATGCCATCCGTACCTGCCCGAGTGGGATTTGCTGGACTTCTGTGCCCAGCATGACATTGTGTTTTTGGCGTTTGCGCCACTGGGCCACGGCATGCAACCGAGCGTATTGAACGACCCGGTGATCACCGATATTGCGCAGCGCGTGGGCAAGACACCGGCACAGGTTGCACTTGCCTGGGCCCTGCAGCGGGGCTCGGCCTTCCTGACCACGTCCACCAACCCTGGACGCATCCGGGAAAACTTCGACATAACCGACCTTCCCGCCGACGCCTTGCAGGACATACGGCACGCGATTACCACCCGGGTCCGCTTCAACGACGTGGTCGAAACCGGCCTGCCCGGATTCATCCTGCGGGCCTAGGGCCCGTGGGCCGATGGCGCCTTCACGCCGCGTGGGATTTCATCCCCAGCCCGCCGATACACAGGTACTTGGTGTCGAGATAGTCCTCGATACCCTGGTGGGAGCCTTCGCGGCCCAGGCCCGACTCCTTCACACCGCCGAACGGCGCGACTTCGGTCGTGATCAGTCCCTCGTTGATACCGACCATGCCGTATTCGAGCGCGGACGACACTCGGAAGATGCGACCCAGGTCCTGGGTATAGAGATAGCTGGCGAGGCCAGACTCCGTGCTATTGGCCATCTGGATCGCCTGTGCTTCGTCTTTGAATCGAAACAGGGGTGCGATCGGTCCAAACGTTTCCTCGCGGGCCACCGCCATCTCCGGAGTGACGTCGAGCAACACCGTGGGTTCGAAGAATGTACCGCCCAGAGCGTGCCGCTTCCCACCCGCGATAACCCTTGCACCCCGGGACGAGGCATCACGAAGATGTTCCTCGACCTTGTCGATGGCGGCTGTATCGATCAACGGGCCATTGTCGACATCCGCTTCAAAGCCATCGCCCACTTTGAGCTCGCCGACCACTTCAGCCAGCCGGCGGGCGAATGCGTCGTAAATTCCTTCCTGCACGAGAAATCGATTGGTGCAAACGCAGGTCTGGCCCGAGTTGCGGTACTTCGAAGCCACCGCACCCTGCACCGCGCTTTCCAGGTCCGCATCATCAAAGACGATAAAAGGCGCATTCCCTCCCAGTTCCATCGATACCTTCTTTACCGTGCGGGCCGCCTGGGCGAGCAGGAGCTTGCCGACGGCGGTTGAGCCGGTGAAGGTAATCTTCCTGACCTTGGGGCTGCCGGTAAGCTCGCCGCCGATGGCGATGGCATCACCGGTGATGATATTGACCACGCCCGCGGGAATGCCCGCCTCTTCGCATAGCACACCCCATGCGAGCGCCGACAGCGGCGTTTGCGGTGCGGGCTTGATCACCAGGGTGCATCCGGCCGCCAGTGCTGGCCCAAGCTTCCGGGCAATCATCGACGAAGGGAAGTTCCAGGGCGTGATGGCCGCCACCACGCCCACCGGCTCTTTGGTGACCAGTATCCGGTGGTCTTTCCATGGCGAGGGAATGATGTCGCCGTAAGTGCGGCGCCCTTCTTCAGCAAACCACAGGATGTAGGCTGCCGACATGCCGATTTCGCCTCGGGCTTCGCGCAGCGACTTGCCCTGTTCGCTGGTGAGGATGCGCGCCAGGTCTTCGGTGTTTTCGGTGATCAGGGCAGCCAGGCGGCGCAGGAGCGTTGAGCGCTCGCTCGCCGTCGTGGCGCGCCAGGCAGGAAAAGCATCATGCGCGGCGTCAATGGCGGCGCGAGCTTCGTCGGCACCGGCGTAAGGGACCTTGCCGATGACCTGGCCAGTGGACGGATCGGTGACTTCCGTTCCCGTGGGCCCGGCAGCTATCCACCGGCCGCCGATGTAGTTGGCCTGGGCCAGGAGGGCCGGGTTTTGCAGCGACAGCCGCTGGTTCATGATGGTGCTCGATGTGGATGTTGGGGACGGCATGCCGTCAATGCGATTCGATGTGCCGTGGCTGGTTGCCCAGTTCCTCAATGAATACGCGGGTGTTTTCGCGGTAGTCCACCGGCACCGTGATCAGGTGCACGCCGCCGGCGTCGAGCGCGGACTTGAGCGTCGGCAACAGCGCATCGACAGACTCAATGCGATGTCCGTGCGCACCATAGGCCCTGGCATACAGTTCGAAGTCGGGATTGCCGAAGGCCATGCCGAAGTCCGGGAAACTATCCACCGCCTGCTTCCAGCGAATCATGCCGTAGGCGTGGTCTTCAATGATGAGAACCACCAGGTCGAGACCCAGGCGCACGGCTGTCTCCAGTTCCTGGCTGTTCATCATGAAGCCGCCGTCGCCGCAGACCGCCATGACCTTTCGATGCGGATTGAGTATCTTCGCCGCCATGGCCGAGGGAAGGCCCGCACCCATCGTGGCCAGTGCGTTGTCCAGCAGCAGGGTATTGGCGACATGCGTGCGATAGCTTCGCGCGAACCAGATCTTGTACATGCCGTTATCCAGGCAGACGATGCCATCTTCGGGCATCGCCTGGCGGACATCGCGCACGATGCGCTGCGGAACGACCGGAAACGAGGCAATGTCGCCCCCTTCGTTGATGCGTTCGAGGATGCGCTTGCGCAGGGCGAGCATGTCTGGTTCGGCTTTCACCTGGCCGGCAAGGCGATCGGCCAGTGCGGTGACATTGGCGCCGATATCGCCGATGAGCTCGGCATCGGGATAGAACACCTGCTCCACATGGGCGGGTTGGTAGCCGATATGGATGACTTTCGGGCCGCCGGTAATTCTGCCCATCAGGAACGGCGGCTTCTCCACGGTGTCGTGCCCGATGGCGATCACCAGGTCCGCCCGCTCGATCGCGTCGTGGATGTAATCGTGCTCGGAAAGCGCCGCCGTACCCAGGTAGAGGTTCGACCCGCCGGTGACGGCGCCCTTGCCCATTTGTGTATTGAAGAACGGGATCTGCAAGCGACCCACGAAATCCGAGAGCGGCTCCACAAGCCGCGGCCGGTTACCCGCGGCGCCGATCATGATGATGGGGCAGGCGGCCTTCGCGATCATCGCGGCGGCCCGCTCCATGGCAGCCGGGCCCGCGATGGGGTTATCCACCGGATGCGGCGGCACCAGCGGTGCCTCGGCTTCTTCCACGGCAATGTCTTCGGGCAGCTCCAGATGCACCGGCCCGGGCCGTTCTTCGCTTGCCACGCGGAAGGCATCCCGGACCAGCGCAGGGATCGACGCTGCCGATACGATCTGCCGCGTCATCTTGGTCAGCGGGCGCATGGCCGCCACGACATCGACGATCTGGAAGCGGGCCTGCCGCGCGCTCTTGATCGGTTTTTGCCCCGTGATGATCAGCATGGGCATCGCGCCCAGATGCGCGTAGGCCGCACCGGTGGTGAAATTCAGCGCGCCCGGTCCAAGCGTGGAAAGGCACACGCCGGGATGACCGGTAAGCCGGCCTTCCGTGGCAGCCATGAAAGCCGCGGCTTGCTCATGGCGGGTGAGCACCAGCTCGATCTTCGACGCCCGCAGCGACTCGACGAAGTCCAGGTTCTCCTCACCGGGAATTCCATAGATGCGCTCGACACCTTCGTTCTCGAGCGCGGCAACCAGTAAGTCGGAACCTTTTGCCATGACGGGCTACCTCAAGTGGCATCGGCCACTGCAGTTGAATGTGGTCGGGCCAATGCGCTCAGTAGCGCAGGTTCAGTTCCGGCACCTGGGGCCGGCTGACCTCGTAGAGATGCTGGAATTCTTCTTCGGATAGTTCGTCCGGCGCGTACACCGCGATGCAGTCCCAGACGCGGTCGGTCGCCTTCGGCTGCCGTGGCCCGCCGCGAAGGGAGAACGCCACGCCCTTGCGCTCAAGGAACTCCGGCGCTTCCTCTACCTGCTCTATCGTTACAACACGGGGCGCGATCAGGAAAATGGCAGAAATCATGGCTGACACCTCATCCGGCACATGGCTCAACCCATCCGTTGGAGACTACTCATTCCGTGTCTGCGGCGCACGCCGGTTCAGTCGCAGGTTTTGTACCGAGTCGGATATTATTCTCGAAGGAGAGGGTCGTCAAGGTTTTTGTTCGAATCAGTACAAAAATGGTAACGCCTCAGAACCTGTCCACGTCGATCACGGCTTTGGCGAATGCCTCGGGAGCTTCCTGCGGCAGGTTGTGGCCGATGCCACCCGGGATCAAGCGATGTTCATACCTTCCGGTAAACCGCTTGGCGTAGCTTGCCGGTTCCGGGTGCGGCGCACCGTTGGCGTCGCCTTCCATGGTGATCGTTGGCACGCCGATGGAGGGGAGCGCGGCCAATTTCTTTTCCAGTTCGTCGTATTTCGACTCTCCCTTGGCCAGGCCCAGCCGCCATCGATAGTTGTGGATCGCCACGGCCACGTGGTCGGGGTTGTCCAGGGATACCGCGGAACGGTCGAAGGTGGCGTCGTCGAACGCCCATTTGGGTGATGCAAGCTGCCAGATCAGGCGGGCGAAATCGTGCGTGTACTTCGCATAGCCGGCCTCGCCGCGCTCAGTGGCGAAATAGAACTGGTACCACCACTGCAGCTCGGCCTTCGGTGGCAGCGGGGCACGGTTAAGTTCCTGGCTGCCGATCAGGTAGCCGCTGACCGAAACCAGCGCCTTGCATCGTTCCGGCCATACCGCGGCCATGATGTCGGCGGTACGGGCGCCCCAGTCGTAACCGGCGATCACGGCCTTCTTGATCTTCAGCGCGTCCAGCAGGGCCAGTCCGTCCGCGGCCAGCGCGGCCTGCTGGCCATTGCGGAGCGTGTCGGCCGACAGGAAACGCGTCTTGCCGTAGCCGCGCAACGAGGGAACGATTACCCGGTACCCCGCCGCAGCCAGGATGGGAGCGACGTCGACATAGCTGTGGATGTCGTAAGGCCAGCCGTGCAGCAACAACACAGGCGGCCCGTCCGGAGGACCGTCCTCGGCATAGGACACATCAAGCTCGCCAGCCTGGATCTGTTTTTCCCTGGCAAAGGATGTGTGTGTACCAGCGCCCGTGTGCTTGCCTGGCGCGGGTGGCGTCTTGGCCGGTTGCGCCTGGGCGAGGGTTTCCCATCCCAGGTTTGCCGCCGCCATTCCCAAGGCTGTCGCCCCAAGGACCTTCCGCCGCTGCCGGTCGACTTGATCGGACATGTCTACTCTCCGTAAAGGCCCCCGCCGCGCAGGAAACTTTACACCTTTCATTGCCTCGTCGGACGGCCGGATCGGCCGCCGGTTCAACCGGCGGCTCCGGCAGCGCCTACTTGCCGACGACGCGCAACAACGAGGCAACATCCACCTTCATCCCGCCGCGGGCTGTGAGTTTCTGTTTACTCTCATCCCAGTGCAGGTGGGTGCTTATGCCGGCGCCGTGCTCATAGGCGTTGCTGACGCCGTCGTCGTCATAAAGGGTGAAGTCGGCATCCTTGCCGGGGAAGACACGGATCTGGGCCAGGTCCTGCTTTGTGGCGGTGCTGGGGATGGGCTTGCCCAGCGGCACGATGGAGCCGGCGCGCACAAACACCGGGATGGTGTCGATCGGCGCGGGCACGTCGATGGTCTGGCCGCCTGCGAATTTCTCGTTCGTCCACCAGTTGTACCAGTCGCCCCCCGCGGGCAGGTACACCGGGCGATGTTCCACGCCCTGTTCGGTGACCGGCGCCACCAGGAAGGCCGGGCCGAACATGTATTCGTCACCCAGGTTCGCCACGTTCGGATCGGCGGGAAAATCCATGAACAGCGCGCGCATGAACGGCGCACCCGTCTCAAAGGTATGCCGGCCCATGGCATAGAGGTAGGGCATCAGCGCATAACGCAGCTTCAGGTATTTCACCATCACGCTTTCCGCGCCCTTGCCGTATTCCCACACTTCCACCTTCTTGCGCAGCCCGTGCACGCGAAGGGTGGGGGTGAAGGCGCCGTACTGGAACCAGCGGGCCAGGAGCTCGGGATAATCATCGTAACCACCGACCACCTCGCGTGCATCGGAGGGATCGAGCAGCGGTTTGCGTTCGGGTACATGCCGGGCCGGCAGTGACTGCCAACCGCCGATGTCGTTGCCCCAGAAGGCCAGGCCCGAGGCCGTGAAATCCAGGCCCGTAGGTATCTGTCGCTTGAGCGCCTCCCAGGTGGGCTGGATATCGGACGACCAGAACAAGGCGCCGTTCCGCTGCGCACCAATGTACGCCGCCCGCGACAGGATCAAATTCCTCTTGTTGGGACGGTCGCGCCTCGAACCATCGGCTACGCCTTGCGTGTGCAACAGCGGAAACACATTGTGGAAGCGATCCCCCGAGCCGATGGAGTAGAAATAACCATCGGGCACCAGGTCGGGCTCGGTTTCGTCCAGCCAGAACCAGTCGAAGCCCTTCGATGCGATGTTGTCGCGGATCTTGCCCCAGAACCACGCCCGGGCATCGGGATTGGTGCTGTCGATCAGGGCGCCTGCGCGGTCGCTGCGAAAGGGCAGGCCGTCCACCGGCGTGCCGTCGGCATGTTTGAGCAGCCAGCCCCTGGTAGCCAGTTCATTGAAGTAGCGCGAGGTTTTCTCGAACCGCGGCCACACGCTGATGATGCTTTGCATGCCCATGGCATGGAGCTTGGCGTTCATCGCGGCGGGATCGGGAAAGGCCACCGGGTCGAAGTCGAGCTGGCCCATCTTCGTCCAGTAGAACCAGTCGAGCACCATGATGTCGATGGGGTAGCCGCGCTGGCGATAGCCCTCGGCGGCCGTGAGCAACTGCTGCTGCGACTCGTAGCGAGCCTTGCTCTGGATAAAGCCGAAGGCGGCCTTGGGCGGCAAGGGGGTGACGCCGGTAAGCGTGCGGTAGCCAGCGTAGATGTCGTCCACGCGCGCACCGGTGATGATGAAGAAAGACACCCGTTCACCCACGTTCGACTGCCACAAGGTTCGGCCGTTGATGCCGGCAGAAATGCGCGTGGCCGATGGGTTATCCCATAGGACGGCATAGCCCTTGTTGGTGACCAGCATCGGCACGCACACGCTTTCGCCGGTCGGCGCGTCGTAGTCGTGCTTGCAGTCGATCGTACGGCCGCGGTAGTCGAGGATGCCTTCCTGGTTCTGGCCCAGGCCGTAGTAATGCTCATCCCCAGGCGCGGTGAAGCTGGCGCCCACGCGAAAAGTCTTCTCGCCAGCCACCACGTGCGGAGACATTTCCCAGCCGGTCATCTGAAGAAGCACGTCGCCGTTCGGACCGAGGACTTTCAACGCGACGGGAGGAAGCTCAGGCGCGAAGTAGCGCGCCATGGTGTCCATCGCGCCCGGTTTCGGCTGGGCAGGAATATCCAGCGTGAGCGCGGCCGAGGTGAACTCATCTCCCCGGGCCGTGGCCGTGTGCTTCCAGCCATGGTCGTCGGCCTTGCCATTGATGCCGTATCCGGGTGCGGCGAGGGCGCGGGATGCGTCCGTGCTGATGGTGACCCGCACCACATTTGGCGCGTAGGTCTCCAGTGCCACGTGGGCGCCGTTGCGGTCCAGTTGGGTGAGCGGTGCGGCATGGCAGGCTGCTACGGCCAGGGCCATCGCCATGAAGGCCATGGCTTGCCGCCGTCGGTGATGGGGCGGTTGACCCTCATGGCCTGCCCGCAAGAATTCCAATCCGTCGATGTCTTTTGAACCAGCCATACGTTGTGTTCCCCCACGAGGACGCCGAAGTATCGCCGAGGCGTGGGGTCGCGAAAGCCGGGTGGTAAAAATGACAAACGGCGGCGGTCGATTTCTTAGCAGGCAAGAATTTGGCCATCAGATGGCGCTTCCGGGCATCGCGGCAGAGACCCCCCAATCTCACGGGCGGTTTAGATCGAGGCATGAATTTGGGATGAAAGGTTCGTTTCCGGGCTTTTCGCAAAGTCGCGCCGGGGAAGAATGAGCGACGCGGCCCTGGCTGTCGGTAAGGCGCCCCTCGCGCAAAATATATGCTGCAACGCAGCGTAGAACAAATGTAGGTCGTAAAGCAGGTTACGTTAAAGAACAGAGAATATTGCTGCGGTACGGTTGATGACAAAATCTTTAGTTTGGCCGCCCAGACGGCCACTGACTCGGCCATGAAGCACGCTGGACATCAGCTTGTAACTTGTGTAAACCTCTGCCAGGTACGATTTAGATCGAAATAAATCGACGAGTCTTTTACTTGGCAGCCGCACGTGGCGAAGGGACGACCACGTGCATCGGCATGCCGTTCTGGGGCGCTCACGAAGATGGGGAAGGCACAGGCATGAACACAAAGATCCACACGCGCAGGAAAGTACTTGCGCTGGCGCTGCTTGCAGGTATGGGAGCCACGTCGGGGGCATTCGCACAGTCCACCGTTGGCACGATTTACGGCTCGGCACCCATCGGCGGCAACGAAACGGTGCTGCTGGAAAGCAATAGCGGCATTCGTCGCGAGATCGCCGTCGACGCAAAAGGTCGCTATGTCGCTTCCCAGTTGCCGGTGGGCACCTATGCGGTGACCCTGCGCCGAGACGGCGCGGCGATCGACTCGCGCAAGAATATCCAGCTTACTGTCGGTGGCTCAGCCGACGTTTCGTTCGCCGCTGCTGCCGCGGCATCTGCCGAGAACGCGCAGAACCTCAGTGCAGTCTCGGTCACCGCCGCGGCACTGCCGGCGATCGATGTCACCACGGTGGATTCGCGCACGGTCATTACCTCCGAGCAGCTGGCCAAGTTGCCGCTGGGCCGCAATGCCGAGGCCATCGCCAAGCTGGCACCGGGTGTCAATACCAATACCGGTAACTTCACCGGCCCGACCGGCAAGCAGCTTGTCTCCTTCGGAGGCGCGTCGGCCACCGAGAATGCTTATTACATCAACGGTTTCAACACCACCGATCCGCTGTTCGGTGCCGGTGGCCTGACGCTGCCGTACGGTGCGATCGACCAGCAGGAGGTCTATACGGGTGGCTATAGCGCCCAGTACGGCCGTTCCGACGGTGGCGTGATCAACCAGGTGGGCAAGCGCGGCACCAATGAATGGCATTTCGGTGCCCAGGTGTTGTGGGAGCCCCAGTTCGCCAGGGCCGACCAACGCAACGTCTATTATGGCAACGGCTATCCCGGCCTGTACGACACGGTGCCCAAGGCGCCGCCTCCCTCCGGCACGCTTTATATTCCTCGTGCAGAGGACAACTCCTGGGTCGAGACCGTCAGCGCCTATGCCGGCGGCCCGCTGATCAAGGACAAGTTGTACCTGTTCATCGCCGCCGAATACGAGCGCGATCAGGCCCGTTCAGTGACCCAGATCGGCGCAACAAATCCGGCGCAGACCCAGCAGTACAACAATCCGCGCTGGTACGCCAAGGTCGACTGGAATATCACCGACAACAACATCATCGAGGTCACCGGCGCCTCGGACAAGCGGGAGGGTTCGGGTACGTACTACGCGTTCGACTACGTCAACCGCCAGCGTGGCGCGGCGACGGGCCCGATGGATACCACCAAGCAAGGCGGCACGCTCGGTATCATCAAGTACACCGGCTATATCACCGATGACCTGACCATCGATGCCTTGTACGGCAAGTACAAGACGCACGATTACGACGTTCCCGGTGCATATAATCCTGACCTGGTCTACATCACCAATCCACTGAAGCAGAACCCGGCTCTGAACGGCGGTGTCCCGCGCTTCACCAACCAGTTATCGTCGCTGGCTGATCCCGGTCGTGGCAACGAGATGAACAATCTCCGCGTCAACATTACTTATCACTGGGGCGACCACACCATCGTGGCGGGTATCGACAACCAGAATTCCCGCGCGAACAACATCGGTACGGTCAACACAGGACCAGGTTACAGCTACAACTACGGGTCCGTGTCGGATCCGTCGCTTTCACCGGCCGGCGGCGTACCGCCGCTGGCAGGCTTCCCGGATGGCCAGAGCGGCTACTACGTGTCGCGCAACGTTGCCAACAGTACCGTCAGCGTTCGTTCCACGCAGCGCGCCCAGTACCTGGAAGACACCTGGCAGGTCAGCGACCGCTGGATGGTCAAGGCGGGCATCCGTAACGACCAGTTCACCATCTACAACCCGTCGGGTGATGCGTTCATTACCGAGACCAAGCCTCAGTGGTCCCCCCGCCTGGGCTTCAGCTGGGACGTCAATGGCGACTCCAGCTTCAAGGTGTTCGGCAATGCAGGTCGTTATTACCTGTCACTGCCGTTGAATCCGGCGACCGGCGCTGCGGCGGGTTACATTGCTACGCAGACGTACTTCACCTACAGCGGCATCGATGCGCAAGGTGTGCCGACTGGCCTGACCCAGATGGCCCCCGCCGTCTCGGCCAACAACAGCTTCGGCCAGCAGCCTGATCCGCGTACCGTCACGGGCAAGAACATTGGTGCGGAAAACCAGGATGAGTACATCCTGGGCTTCAACAAGCAGTTGACCGACAAGTACGTTTGGGGCGTGAAGGCAACCTACCGCAAGCTCAACAATGCGATCGACGACTTCTGTGATGTCAACCTGGTCACTGCCAAGGCTGCGGCCCAGGGTATCGATGTCGGTTCCACGAACAGCTGCTACCTGATCAATCCCGGTCGAGCCAATACCTTCGTGCTGATTGATACCGCCGGCAACCCACAGGATGTGAAGCTGAGCAACAAGGAGATGGGCTTCCAGGGTCTGAAGCGCCGTTATTACGGCCTGGATTTCTTCATGGAGCATCCGTTCGACGGCACCTGGTACGGCAAGATCAATTACACCTTCTCGCGCAGCTATGGCAACACGGAGGGCCAGGTGCGTTCGGACCTCCTGCAGCTCGGCGGTTCGGCGTCGGAAGACTGGGACAACGGTACGATCATGGAGTATGCCAATGGTCGCCAGAACAACGATCACACGCATGTACTGAAGTTCTTCGGGTACTACCAGGTGAGCCCTGAGTGGCAGGTTTCGGGCAATATCTCGATGAGCACTGGCCAGCCGAAGATCTGCCTTGGTGCTTATGGTCCCGATTACACCGATCCGGTGGACTACGGCAACGCCTATCACTGGTGCAACGGTCAGCCGTCACCTCCGGGTAGCCACGGGAGCCTGCCCTGGACCCACCCGTTGGACCTTGGTGTGACCTACCGTCCGGCATGGGGTGATAGCAAGCTCGCGTTCGCTGCCAATGTGTTCAACGTGTTCAACGAACAGAGGCCGACCTTCCTGAGCGTGAACAGCACCGACGGCGGTAACAGCACGCCGTTGTACACATACAACTCGAAGTACCTGAGCGAAACTCCGCGTTACGCGCGCTTCAGCGTTAGCTACGACTTCTGATCCCCTCCAGATAAGTCGTGCGGCCGAAGGGCCTGTCCTCCCCGACAGGCCCTTCTTTTTTGCCACGAAAAAAACGACATGGCCTGAATTGTCTGGGCTGCAATAAGACTAGGGTGCGGTTTATTCGTTATGCATAGAAATTATGAGTGCGCAGTTTCGGCAAATTAAATGGTAAAACCTGCTTCAACTCTCAAAATTAAAACCACGCCTATCTTTCGGGTTCCTCGGAAACATAATAAATATTATTGTGACCGTGGCAATCCCGCCACCAGGATGAGCGCCATGAAAATCTTGCAATTGTTTCGACTAGCTAAGCTATTGCAGATGGCTCCCGCGGCTGCGGTCGCGATTTTGATCATGTTTTTTGCGACGCCCGTGTGTGCGACCACCGCAAATGCCCAAAGCTTTATTTATTTCGATAGCCAGAACAACATTATCGGTCAACAAATAATCGACTGCCATAATTGGACGGCCCACGCTGGAAATACTGATCCATCAAATCCGTACAAAATTGAGGAGATTTGGCATTGCTACACAGCATTGGATGTTCAATGCACGAGCGGAGCTGGGCCCGCTCCCCCAACGTGTACAGTTCTTGGGGACCCTGGCCCTTCACATGAAGCATATTATTTTTTAAGCGCTACTGGAGCGACATATTCTGATTACTGCGCCGCAGGTCCTGGCGATGGATTTAATGGTCACCCCACGTGTGGCGAGTTGCAGCCCGTCTACTTCTTGGGAACGTTTCTACCCGGGTGGAATTGACGGTATTCTAGCTCCTTCAGAAGGGGCCTGCTTAGCAGGCCCTTCTTTTTTGCCCGGAGGAAATAGTCCGGAAAAATTCTTGCGACACCGTGTCGATTTCCGCTAGCGTCCTTCGACGCAAGGACGAAGAGGGCCCATAACGCGCCCCCAAGGAGAGAGCGACATGCGTTTCATGATCCTGGTGAAGGCCAATGAGGAAACCGAGGCGGGGGTCATGCCCAGCCACGAGCTGCTCGAGGCCATGGGCAAGTTCAACGATGAAATGATCAAGGCTGGGGTGATGCTTGCCGGCGACGGCCTGCATCCAAGCTCCCGGGGTGCGCGGGTGCGCTTCGATGGCAGCAAGCGCAGCGTGATCGACGGCCCCTTTGCCGAGACCAAGGAATTGCTGGCCGGTTTCTGGTTGATCCAGGTGCGCTCGCTCGACGAAGCCATCGAGTGGGTGAAGCGGGCGCCGATGGGGAACGGCACGGAACTGGAAATCCGCCGGGTGTTCGAGATGGAAGATTTTGGCGAGGCCATGACCGACGGGCAGCGCCAGCAGGAAGATCGCCAGCGCGCCGAACTTGCCGCGCGCCACTGATTCCCACTCCCTTCTATCAAGGACCAAACCATGAAGCTTGATCCGTACGTCTTCTTCAGCGGCACCTGCGAAGCCGCCATCAACGACTACCAGCGCATCCTCGGTGGCGACATCGTGATGATGTCGCGCTACTCCGAAGCCCCGGACGCCGGGGAGATGGCTCCGGAAGCGAAGAATTTGATCATGCATGCGCGCCTGGTGGTAGACGGCCAGACGTTGATGGCCTCCGATGCGCATCCGTCGATGCCGAACAATGGTAACCACGGGTTTTCGCTTGCGCTCACCTTCGCCGAGATCGACAAGGCCGAGCGCGTCTTCAATGCCCTGGCCGACGGCGGCAATGTCATCATGCCGCTTCAGAAAACCTTTTGGTCCGAGCGTTTCGGCATGTTGACCGACCGCTATGGCATCGAATGGATGATCAACGGCGGCGAGGCACCTTGACCGATGAAGATCCTTCTCTTCCGGCGTGGCGATGCCGACTCCGAAACCGGTGTCAAACCATGGCCTGAGTTGGTCCAGGCCATGGGCGACCACTTCGCCGCGTTGGAGGCGGAGGGCAGGGTGTATGCCGGCGAGGGCTTGAAGCCCAGCAGCCAGGGTGTGCGGGTGGCCTTCAAGGACGGCAAGACGGTGGTTACCGACGGGCCGTTCGCCGAGGCGCGCGAGGTGATCGCCGGCATCAGCCTGATCGACATGCCGGACATCGAAGCGGCTACCGAATGGCTTAAGCAGTGGCCCACCGAAGACGCCCATGGCAACGCCGAGATCGAAGTGCGTGACCTCGGCTGCCCGGGCGGCCTGCCTGGTTTCGGCGATCCGGCAGCGCCGGGTGAGGGACGGCGCTACGCGGTGATGCTTCTTTCCACCGAAGCCGCCGAGGCGGACTTCGTGCCGCCTGGGGAGGTGCTGGCGAAGATGGCCGAGGCCAACCGCCGCGGCCAGGAAGCAGGGCATCTGATGGCAGGCGAAGGGCTGAAATCCAGCCGGAGCGGCAAACGCGTGAAGTTCACCGGCGGGAAGCCGCAGGTGATCGACGGGCCGTTCGCTGAAGTGAAGGAACTGGTGGCCGGCTTCTGGATTGTCCGCGCAGCATCCATCGCCGGCGCGATCGCCTGGGCCGAAAGCTACCCGTTCCCGGGCAAGGAACAAGCCGTCGTGGAAATCCGCCAGCTGTACGAGCCGGAAGAACTTTTTGGCCCGTGATGTCCACGCCACGATCGATGCCGTATGGCGCATGGAAGCGCCACGCATCATCGCGGCGTTGGCGCGTGTATTGCGCGATGTCGGAACCGCCGAGGAACTGGCCCAGGACGCCCTGGTAGCGGCGCTTGAGCAGTGGCCGCGCGACGGCGTACCGGATAAACCCGGCGCATGGCTGATGACCACCGCGCGGAACCGCGCCATCGACCGTATTCGTCACCGTGTACTGGCGGAGAAAAAGCACGAGGCCATCAGCCACGACCTGGAAGACGTTTACGACGAGCAACAGGCGCGCATGTTTGCGGCGCTCGACGACGACATCGGCGACGACCTGCTGCGGCTGGTCTTCACCGCCTGCCATCCTGTGCTCTCACCCGAGGCCCAGGTGGCGCTGACCTTGCGGCTGCTGGGCGGGCTTTCCACCGACGAGATCGCCCGCGCTTTCCTGGTGCCCGAGGCCACCATCGCGCAGCGCATCGTGCGCGCCAAACGAGCGCTGGCGGATCCTGAGATCATCTACGAAGTACCTCGCGGTGAGGCCTTGCAGTCGCGCCTGGCCGCGGTACTGCGTGTGGTCTACCTGGTGTTCAACGAAGGCTACGCGGCCACCGCCGGCGGTGACTGGATGCGGCCGGCGTTGTGCGACGAGGCCTTGCGCCTGGGCCGTGTGCTGGCCGGCCTGATGCCGCTGGAAAGCGAAGTCCATGGTCTGGTCGCGTTGATGGAGTTGCAGGCGTCCCGCGTGTCGGCGCGCACGGCGGCCGATGGCACGCCGATCCTGCTGCTCGACCAGGATCGCTCGCGCTGGGACCGTCTGCTGATCCAGCGCGGGTTGTCGGCCCTGGGCATGGCCGAGCGCCTGGGTGGCGCCGCTGGCCCTTACGCCTTGCAGGCTGCACTGGCCGCTTGCCACGCCCGCGCCGTGCGTCCGGAAGACACCGACTGGAACCGTATCCACGCGCTCTACCAGGTGCTGTTGCGGCAGACACCCTCACCGGTGATCGAGTTGAACCGTGCCGTGGCGCTGTCGATGGCGCAGGGACCGGCGGCGGCGCTTGAAGTGGTCGATCGTCTGAAGGACGACCCGGCTCTCAGCGGTTATCACTTGCTGCCCAGCGTCCGTGGTGATCTTTTGTCCAAGCTTGGCCGCCATGCCGAGGCGGCAGCGGAGTTCCATCGTGCCGCGGCGATGACGCGTAATGATCGCGAACGGGACTTGCTGAATGAGCGCGCGGTGGCGGCGGAAAGTCAATCGTAGATCCCACCCGGTGAAACACGGACGGACCGGGCGAATGAACCACCCAGGCATTGCTGCCTGTCGACCCCAGTCACGTCATGGTGTTCATGACCGGTTAGCCAGCCGTGGATCACATCCATGCGATCCGATGGTTCATCCGTCCTGCGCTGACTCGAGGCGGACTCCGTCACTCCACTTTTCGAGACTGGGGTGGCGGGCGAGCCAGGGTAGAAAACCGCACGACGTCGGCCGGACCGAAGTCCGCCTGGCTGCCCACCAAAAGAGACGGGAAAGCCCCGGGTACCGCAGGAATGCGCCTGCGGTACCCGGTGTCGTGACGGGTTTCTACACCCGACCGCCAAGGTTGCCCCGGCGGCAAACGAATGATCCCGGATACCGCACGCCACATCCATAGTAAGCGTCGCAAAGTTCCCGCTGACATCACATCGGACAAAACTCAAACCGTCACGTCACCGTGGCAGGTCGTGTCCAACTAGCTGCAAGCGTTGCGGGAGTCCGGAAGAAGCGACGTCTTCATCCCGCTGCTGCTTCCATGCTTAGTACCCGGACTTACTGGTCGGCAGGGCCGACTTCGTCTGTTGTTGCTGTTGCTGCTGTTGCTGCGAACTGTTCTGGCGCATCTGCTGTTGCTGCAGCTGCAGATCCTGCGCGGTCTGCGACTTCTGTTGCTGTTGGCGAAGGATCTGCTGGTTTTCCAGCTGCGCTCGCTGCTGCATCTGCTGTTGCTGGGCAATGGACGCTGCCTGCGGGTTCACGGTGCGCACCGGGGCCGGGCGTGGAGCCGGGGCCGGTGTCGACGTCGATTTCGTGGTGGTCTGGGCGGGAACGCCGACACCCAGGCCAAGCAATACCAGGCCGGCGGCAAGGGGAATGAGCTTCTTCATGGGGTTCTCCTTCTTGATGGGCCTAGATTCGCGCTTCGATGGCGGATAAAGAGTGAAATTCCCGCTAAGTGGGAACTTGCGTTCAGGCACATGCACAACGTCCACGCCGGGCGCGGCAGGCTAGGCTTCCTTCTGCCCGCGAGCGCAACGCCATGGCCCGTCCCATCTGGAGTGGCACCCTGTCCTTCGGCCTGCTCAATGTACCGATCCGCCTGATGTCCGGCGAACGGCACAACGATCTGCATTTCCGCCTGCTCGACCAGCGTGACAACAAGCCGGTGCGTTACGAGCGGGTGAATGCCGAATCCGGCGAGGAAGTGCCGTGGAAAGATATCGTCAAGGCGTTCGAGTACCGCAAGGGAAGCTACGTGGTGCTGGAAGAATCCGATATCCGCGGCGCCGCCAGCGAAGCCCATGAGGTGGTGGAGATCGATACGTTCATCGATGCCGGCGAGATCGGCCCGTCGTACTTCGAAAAGCCCTACATCCTGGTGCCGGCGAAGAAGGCCGAGAAAGGCTACGTGCTGTTGCGCGAAACGCTGAAAAAAACCAATCGCGTAGGCATCGCCCGCGTGGTGATCCGCACCCGGGAATACCTCGCCGCTGTGATGGCCCAGGACAACGCACTGGTGATGAACCTGCTGCGCTACCCGGCCGACATCATCGACCCGGAGGACTACGGCCTGCCCGGTAAGGCTGCGAAGGATTACCGCATCACGCCGAAAGAGATGGAGATGGCAAAATCGCTGATTGACTCCATGGCCGGCACGTGGAAACCCTCCGACTACCGCGATGAGTTCCGCGAAAAGCTGCGCAAGGTGATCGAAAAGCGCCTGGCGAAGAAAGGCGTTACCGCGGACATCGAGGAGGAACACGAAGCTCCGGAGGACGCCACCACCAATGTGGTGGATTTCATGGCGCTGCTGAAGAAGAGCATTGCCGGCAACAAGCGCACGCCGGCGGCAAAACGCGGCGGCACGAAATCAGCGTCGAAGTCGGCCAGAAAGACGGCGAAGTCCGCGGGCAAGAAAGCGACAGCGAAGAAGGCAACTCGCAAGACGGCAGCCAAGAAGGTCGCCAAGAACGCGACAAAGAAGGCCCCCGCGAAACGCGCGCGCGCCTGATCCGATGCCGCCGCTGCGATCTGTGGGCATCGGAGTCGACTCCGATGCCCACATGGCTTACTTCCAGCCGCGGCGCATCGCCGCGATCACTTCGTAAGCTGCGCCCATGGTGTGGTAGTCGGTCTTGCCGGCGGGGCTTTTCTCGTCGTCGTACTTGCGGTTGTCGCGGGTGAGGATGCGGAACCACGCGCCGTATTCGTGATCGACCAGGTGCTCCCACGAGTAGGCCCAGATCTTGTCGTACCACATGGCATACGAAGGATCGCCGCTGCGCTCGGACAAGAGCGCCGCGGCAGCGAGCGATTCGGCCTGCACCCAGAAATACTTGTCGTCATCGCATACCGGGCCATCGGGTGCGAACCCGTAGGCGATGCCGCCGAACTCAGGGTCCCAGGCATGCTTGAGGGCTTCGTCGAACAGGTGGCGTGCGGTCGGCAACAACCACGCCGGCGCCTTGCCTTCGCCGCCCAGGAACCGGTCCAGGATCATCAGCAGCTTGGCCCACTCCGTCTGGTGGCCAGGCTGGAAACCCCAGGGGCGGAACAGATGCTTGGGGTTGTCCTTGTTGTATTCCCAGTCGACATTCCAGTGGATGTCGTAGTGTTCCCATACCAGGCCATTGGCCTTGGTTGCCTGGCGTCGGGTCATGTGGTCGGCCAGCAACAGCGCGCGGTCGAGGTAGCGGCGGTCCTGGCTGGCCTCGTACGCGGCCAGCATCGCCTCGCACATGTGCATGTTGGCGTTCTGGCCACGGTAGCTGGAGAAGTTCCAGTTCGCGTCGGCTTCGTCGCGGTACAGGCCGGGACCTGCTTCGAAGAAGTGTTTCTCCAGGAGGTCCCAGGTTTCGTCCATCCATGGCAGCGCTTCGACGATGCCGGCCTTCACCGCCGTGGAATATGCCAGCAGCACGAAGGCCACGCCATAGCAGTGGTTGGTGGTGTCGTCGGGCTTGCCGTCGCTCAAGGTCCACGCGTAGCCGCCGGTCTGCGGGTTGCGGTGCACGTCGCGCAGGTACGAAAGGCCATGTCGGGCAGCCTCGATGTACTGCGGGTCGTCGAACTCGATGGCCGCCATCGCGTTGTTGAAGACGAAGCGCGTGCTGCTTACCAGATGGCGGTGGCTGCGGTCGTAAACCGTGCCGTCGTCCTTGTAATAGTGGTAGAAGCCGCCGGCCGGATCGAGCGAGCGCGGATCGTAGAACGCCATGGTGGTGGCGATGTGTTCGCGCAACACGGTTTCGTCGTGGAAGTCGGGCAGGGTGGTCACGGGTTGTTCTCCAGGAAGGCTTCGACTTCACCGGCGTCGGGGATCGCGGTGAAGGAGCCCTTGCGGGTGACGGTGATGGCGCCGCAGGCGGCCGCGTAGCGCAGCAATCCCTGCAGGCGGGGAATATCGGCGACAAGCGCAGGCAGGGTAGCGGCGGTGACGCCTTCAACGCTTAGTTTCGACAGCAGGCCGCCGACGAAGGCATCGCCTGCAGCGGTGGTGTCCACTGCGCGTACGGCGAAGCCGGCGAACACGCCCTGGCGATCTTTCGAGAACCAGCGCATCGGGGCATCGCCGTCGGTCACCACCACCAGCTGCGCGGTACCGGTCCAGATTCGCGCCAATACGGATGCTTCGCTGTCGTCCTGGCACAGGAAGGTGAGTTCCTCGGCGCTCAGCTTCACCACGTCGGCCGCCAGCAGGGCATCCCACATCCGCGGCCGTGGGTCGAACCCGCGCGGCCACAGCGCCGGCCGCAGGTTCATGTCGAAGCTCACCAGAGCACCCTCGTCGCGCGCACGGCGCATGAGGGCCACGGTGGTGGCGGCGATCGCGCCCTCGGTCATCGAATTGGAGCACACGTGGAACACGGCAACGTCGCTGAAGCCATCGGCCTGGAAATGCTCCGGCCGGAACAACAGGTCCGCCGACGGCGGCCGGTAGAAACTGAAGCTGCGCTCGCCATTGGAGGCCAAAGACACGAAGGCAAGCGCGGTATGCGCCTCGTCGGTGCGCACCACGCTACGCGTGTCCACACCGGCGTCGTGCAGGCTCTTCAGCAGGAAATCGCCGAACATGTCCTTGCCTAGCATGCCGGCAAAACGAGCCGGCTGGCCCAGGCGCGCGACGGCCACCGCGACGTTCGCCGGCGCGCCGCCGGCGAAGGGAATATAGGCGTCCGGCGCACCGGGCGTGGCTTGCGGCTGGGGATGGAAATCGATCAGCGCTTCGCCGAAACAGAGGATGAAAGGCATGGGAAACCGTGGGGAAACAAAAAGGGAAAGCGGTGTGGCGGGTCAGGCGATATTGCGCACCTTCGACCCGGACACGCCGTAGAACACGATGTAGGCGTAGCAGATCAGTGGCAGGAAGAACGCATGCTGCAGGCCGATATGGTCGGCCAGCACGCCTTGAAGCCAGGGAATCAGCGCGCCGCCCACGATCGCCATGATCAGCAGGCTCGAGGCTTTGCTGGTGAGTGGGCCCAGGCGTTCGATGCCCAGGGCGAAGATGGTGGGGAACATGATCGAATTGAACAGGCCGATGGCAACGATGCTGTACACCGCTACGCTGCCAGAGGTGCTCATGGTGGTGATCACCAGCAGCATGTTGACGCCGGCGAAGGCCGCCAGGAGTTTCCGCGGCGACATGATCGCCAGCAGCGTTGAACCAATGAACCGGCCGATCATCGCACCCAGCCAGTAGAACGACACAAAATGACTGGCACGCTGTTCGCTCATGTTGCCGATGTCCGGCAGCGACAGGTAGTTCACCATGAAACTGCCGATCGACACCTCGCCGCCGACATAGAAGAAGATCGCCAGCACGCCGAAGAACACGTGCGGCGTACGCAGCGCGTCCATCAGGGTGTGATGCGACGTGTCGGCCTGCTCGGTGGTTTCCTGAAGCTTCGGCAGGTTGAACAGATAGACAAACACCGCCAGCAGCACCAGCACCACGGCCAGGCCGATGTATGGGCCCTGCACGGCATGGGCTTCGTGCGTGCGATAAGCCAGCTGCTCGGCCGCCGGCATGGCATTGATGTCGGCCGCCGTGCGCACCTGGTTGGACAGGATCAGGAAGCCGCCGAACAACGGGGCCAGCGCGGTACCGAACGAGTTCAGCGCCTGGGCCAGGGTAAGGCGGCTGGAACTGGTTTTTTCAGGGCCCAGCAGCGCCACGTACGGGTTGGCGGCCACCTGGAGCACCGTGATGCCCGTGGCCAACACAAACAACGCCCCCAGGAACGCCGGGTACGAATGGGCCGCGGCCGCCGGCCAGAAGATCGCAGCACCGATGCCGGCGATCACAAGGCCGGCGACGATGCCAAGCTTGTAACCCAGGTGCGCCACCAGGCGTCCTGCCGGGAGGGACATCACGAAGTACGCGCCGAAGAAGGTGAACTGGACCAGCAGCGCCTGGGCGTAGCTCAGTTCGAACACGGCCTTCAGATGCGGAATCAGGATGTCATTCAGGCAGGTAAGAAAACCCCACATGAAGAAGATGGTCGTCATCACCCCGAGCGCGAGGGGAAAATAGGTATAGCGGTGGTCCTCACCCGAAGACGGGGTGGAACCGGGGCGCGGGGATGAGGCAAAGGCCATCGTGTACTCCTTGGCTTGTTGTTCTTAGGGCGACGCGGGACGGCAGGATGAATCGCGCACCACCAGGCGCACGGGCGCGGTGGTGTGGGTGGCTTCCATGTCGGGATGGCCGATGCGGGCCAGCACGAGCTCGGCGGCCTGGCGGCCCCTGTCGCGCGGGTCCACGGCGATGGTGGTGAGCGGGGGAACGCTCACGCTGGATTCGGCAATGTCGTCGAAGCCGACGATGGCGAAGTCTTCACCAGGACGGCGGCCGCGCGAGGTAAGGCCAAGCATCAAGCCCAGGGCCACCGCGTCGTTGTAGCAAACCGCGGCCGTGGGCGCGGGATCCCGGTTGAACAGCGCACCGGCCTGGCGTGCCGCTTCAAGGCGGGTGGGCGCGCTTTCCACCAGCCAGCCCGGGGCCACGGCAAGATTCGCCGCCTTCATGGCGTCGAGATAACCCTGTCGGCGCTGCCGGCATGAGCTGGAATCGCGGTGGCCGCCAAAAAAGGCGATGCGCTTGTGGCCCAGTGCAATCAGATGCTCGGTGGCAAGGTGGGTGCCGCGTTCGTTGTCCAGCACCAGGGTGTCCCAGGGCGCGTCGTCCGCCGAGGCTTCGCCAAGGGAACGGTTGAATACCAAAAGCGGGGTGTGCCGCCCCACCGCGGCAATCACCCGGGCATCGTCGCTACCTTCGGCCGGCGACAGGATGATGCCCGCCGGGCCGTGCTCGATCAGCGAGGACAGCACCGCCTGCTGGCGCTCGGGGGATTCGCCGGTATTGCCCAGCAGGGTGACGTAGCTGGCCGACCCCAGGGCTTCGTCCACACCCGCTGCGAATTCGGCGAAGAACGGATTGCCCAGGTCGTTGATCACCAGCGCGATGGAACTGGACGTGCGGCGGCGCAGGTTCGCCGCGGCGCGGTTGTATACGTAGCCCTGGCGTTTGAGCTCCGCCTCGACCTTGGCGCGGGTACGCTTGTTCACCAGCGGGCTGCCGCGCAGCACCAGCGAGACGGTGGCGCGCGACACATCGCAGCCGGCGGCGATATCGGCAAGGGTGACCTTGCGTCGTGTAGGCGGCTTGCTATGCATGGGCATCGCGGACGGTCCTTTTCGCAGCGGTGTCAGGCATGCCGAGGGTCCCCTGGCGCAAAGTGAACAGACAGGCGGCCAAAAAAATCGCGGCAACCGAGGCGGAAGCATACTTGTAACGATCTAAACAAGGCCATCATCGCCTGTTCAGGGAGCGAATTGCATCACGCGGCGCAGCATGCACGAAAGTCCCGAAAGTGATAGTTTTTTCAACTTTAGAACGATCCAAGCCGGTTTTTCCACTACCAACCCGCCCCTGGCGGCCCCCGGAGCCCGCATGACCGCACGATCCCCGCTTCCCCTTGTCGCTTCCCTTGCCATGGCGCTGGGGCTGGTCTCGCCGCTGGCCCATGCGGCCGACACCGGGGCCCATTCGGCCTGGGCGGCCGTCGATCCGATGATCGGCACCGGCGGTGACGGCCACACCTTCCCCGGTGCCACCGTACCCTTCGGCATGATCCAGCTAAGCCCGGATACGGCCATGCCGGACTTCAAGCATTCCTATAAATACGCCGCGGGTTACCAGTTCGCCGATACTAGCCTTCTGGGTTTTTCGCATACGCACTTCTCCGGCAGCGGCCACTCGGACCTGGGCGACTTCCTGGTAATGCCGATCGCGGGTGACGTAAAGCTTGACCCGGGCTCGCCGGAGCAGCCAGGTTCGGGCTATCGCTCGCGTTTCTCACACGACACTGAGAAAGCGCAGGCAGGGTACTACGCGGTCACGCTCAGCGACTACGGCATACGCGCCGAGCTCACCGCCAACCAGCGCGTGGGTTTCCACCGCTATACCTTTCCCAAGGGCAAGCCTGCGCATGTGCTGCTTGACCTTCGCCCGAGCATCTACGACTACGACGGCAAGGTGCTGTGGGCATCGTTGCGCGTGCGGTCCGATGGCACCGTCACCGGCGGCCGCACCACCCGCGGCTGGGCACCGGGGCGCCAGCTGTTTTTCGCCATGCGCTTCTCCCAGCCGATGGCCTCGCGCGAGCTGTACGACAAGGAAACGGACGTGCCCTACAAGGGCTTCGCCGGGCCCGGCCAGAAGGGCTACAACACCGACGCTGAAACCGGTCGTGGCCTGCTGGGCGTCTTCGACTTCGGCGAACTGAAAGCGCCGCTTACGGTGAAGATGGCGATCTCCTCGGTGAGCGAGGACAACGCCGTGGCCAACCTCGATGCCGATGGCAAGAACATCGACTTCGACGCTGCCCGCGCCGATGCGCGTCAGGCCTGGGAGAAGGCCCTCTCCACCGTGGACGTCACCGCACCCGACGCCACCCGTCGCATGTTCTATACCGCGCTGTACCACGCGATGATCGCGCCGAGCCTGGCCCAGGATGTCAACGGTGAATACCGTGGCCCGGACAACCAGGTGCACAAGGCAGACAAGTTCACCTTCTACTCCACGTGGTCGTTGTGGGATGTCTACCGCGCTCAACAGCCACTGATGACCTTGCTCGAGCCCGACCGCAGCAACGATTTCGTCAGTTCGCTCATCGCCGCCCAGCAGTCCAGTCCCTTCGGCATCCTGCCCGTATGGGCGTACCAGGGCCTGGAAACCTGGTGCATGATCGGCTACCACGCGGTGCCTGTGATCGCCGATGCCTACGTCAAGGGTATCCGCGGCTACGACGCGAATGCAGCCCTGAAGGCGATGGTGGCCAGCGCTACCTACGGCCCTTATGGCGGCCTGGACGGCTACATGAAGAACGGTTACGTGGCGATCGACAAGAGCCCGGAAGCTGCCTCCAAGACGGTCGAGTATGCGTTCGACGACTGGACTCTGGCCCAGGCGGCCAAGGCCATGGGCAAGGACGACATCGCTGCCACCTTCTACAAGCGCGCTGCCAACTGGCGTAATACCTATGACGAAAAAACCGGCTTTGCCCGTGCCCGCAAGTCAGATGGCTCTTTCCGGGAGCCGTTCGACCCGGCATCGGCCGGTTACGGCAGCGACTACACCGAAGGCAACGCCTATCAGTATTCCTGGTACGTCCCGCAGGACGTGGCCGGCTTGATCACCTTCCTGGGCGGCGATGCAAAGTTCATCGACCGCCTGGACCAGGTGTTCGAGGCGAAGGTGAATCCTAAATCCTTCGCCCATGTGGAGGACATCACCGGCCTGATCGGCTGGTACGCGCACGGTAACGAACCCAGCCACCACCTTGCCTACCTCTACGACTTCGCAGGTGCACCCTGGAAAACCCAGGGGCGGCTGAAGCAGATCATGGACACCCAGTACAAGCCCACACCCGAAGGCCTCGTGGGCAATGACGACCTGGGCCAGATGTCCGCCTGGTATGTGTTTACCTCGCTGGGCTTCTACCCGGTGGCCCCGGCCAGCAACCAGTACGTGATCGGCCGGCCGTTCGTGTCCAAAGCCACCGTGAACCTGCCTTCGGGCAAGCACTTCACCGTGACTGCCGATCATCTGGACGACGCCCATCCGTACGTGGCCAGTGTCACCCTCGACGGCAAGCCGCTGGAACGCACCTGGATCAGCCACGAGCAGATTCTTGCTGGCGGGGAATTGCATTTCGTGATGTCGGCCACCCCGCAGAAGGCATGGGGCAGTTCCATCGCCTCCCGGCCCCTTGCGATGAGCCCGTACGGTGGTGCCCCGTAAGCAGTCGTCACGTCCGGTTCACGGCTTGACGGGCATTTAGAGCAACCAAAAATGCGCCCCGGTGCTTAGGCACCGGGGCGCTGGCGTACAACCATGCAAGAATAGACAGGATTCGGCGCGACGCCGACGACGGATGAGCGGGGGGACATGAAAGAACGTATGGTCTTGCGCTGGCGGCTGGCGGGGCTTTTGATCGCCGTGCTGGTCATCGTGGCGCTGCCTTATGTACTCACCCGTAGCAGCGCCGCCGATGCCACGCGCGCCCGCGATTGGGTCACCCATACCGCCGAGGTGCGCGCACGCGCGTTCGGCCTGGAGGCGACGCTTCGCGACAGCGAGGCGGCGATCTACACCATGCTGGCAGGGTCCAGCAGCCCGGCGCTCGATGAACGTGCCCAAAGCGCTCACAACCGGGCCCCGGAGCTGGTACGCCAGCTGCGAGAGCTTACCGCCGACAACAACACGCAACAGGTGCGCGTGGGCTCGCTCGAATCCACGACCATTGGCCGCATCACCCTGATGGATCAGGCCGTGGGGCGCATGGCGGCGGGCGACAAGGCCGGCGCCTACGCCTCGATGGCCGATGCCGCCCGGCTGTTTGCCTTCCGCGACGCCCTGGGCGCGATCATTGCCGACGAAGACAAGCTGCTTGCCGAGCGCCGGGTCGAAGCCCGGCGCCTGGACCGCGACAACCAGTGGATCCTGTTCGGCACGTCGGCGGCGCAGATCATCCTGCTGGTGACCCTGGTGGTGCTGTCCGAGCGGCAGATCGCCCAGCGCCTGCAGGCGGAGACCGTGGCGCGGTTTGCCGTACAGCGCTCCGGACTGATCGTCCAGGCCGTGCGCGAACCCATCGCCATGCTCGACGCCAAACTCAATACCCTCCTGGTGAACGAAGCTTTTGCCGAGCTCTACGGGGTGGAAGACCTCACCGTATCGGTGGGGCTGGCTTCCGTGGGAAATGGTGCATGGAGCGCCCCGGCGTTGCTGCAGCGCCTGTCCGATGTCGTGGCCCGCGATCGCGAGCTTTGGGATTTCGAGATGAACCAGCGCACCGTCGACGGCATGGACCGCACGGTGGTGATCAATGCCCGGCGGCTGGAGGAACCGGGCACCGAGCATCCGGCGGTGCTGCTGACGGTCAGCGATATCACCGCTCGCGCGCTGGTGGAGCAGCGCGTCAACGAACTGAACCGCCAGCTCGAGGGCAAGGTGGAACAGGTGTCCGACGTCAACCGTGAACTGGAAGCTTTCAGTTATTCGGTGTCCCACGACTTGCGCGCGCCATTGCGCCACATCTCCGGCTTCTCCAGCAAGCTGGAATCCCATCTGGCTGAACTTGCCGATGAGCGCACACGTCACTACATCGAAGTGATCGGCACTTCGGCGCGGCGCATGGCGCAGCTGATCGACGACCTGCTGGTGTTCTCGCGCCTGGGCCGCGGCGCGCTGCGACTGCAGCCGGTGGACATGCAGTCGCTGGTCGAGCAGGCCCGTGCGTTGGTTGAAACCGAGGCGGACGACCGCAAGATCGAATGGGTCATCGCGCCATTGCCGATCGTGGTGGGCGATGAAAACATGCTGCGCACGGTGTGGCAGAACCTGCTCGGCAATGCCGTCAAGTACACCGCCCACCATGAGCGCGCGCGCATCGAAGTCAAGGGCGAGCGCGGCCGTTCGGGCGACTGGGAATTTACCGTGGCCGACAATGGCGCGGGGTTCGATATGCAATATGCAGCCAAATTGTTCGGCGTATTCCAGCGGCTGCACCGCGCGTCGGAATTCCCGGGCAACGGCATCGGGCTTGCCAACGTCCGGCGCATCGTCGCCCGGCATGGTGGGCGTACCTGGGCCGAGGGCGAGGTCGACCACGGTGCCACATTCCATTTTTCCCTGCCTGCCAGCGACTTGGGCAAGGCTTCCAGCACAGGTGAGGCAGCATGAACCAACGTGATCTCCGTACCATTCTCCTCGTCGAGGACAGCGCCGCCGATGCTGAAATGGCCATCGACGCCTTGCGCGAGGCGAAACTTGCCAACCCCATCGTGCACGTGGAAGACGGCGTGGATTGCATGGATTTCCTGTACTCACGCGGTCGGTTCGCCAATCGGTCACCGGAGGCTCCCGCGGTAGTGCTGCTGGACATCAAGATGCCGCGGATGGACGGTCTGGAAGTGCTCACGCAGATGCGCGCGGACGACGCGTTCAAACGGACCCCGGTGGTGATACTGTCCTCGTCACGGGAAGAAAGCGACCTGGCGCGCAGTTGGGACCTCGGGGTCAATGCCTATGTCCTGAAACCCGTCGACGTGCAGCAGTTCTTCACCGCGGTGCAGACCCTTGGCCATTTCTGGGCAGTGCTGAACCAGCGCCCGGAAAGCGAATAGGCCAGGGGCATCGATGGACTGGAGGGGCGATCCCATGGCACCGCTGCGCGAAGCCGCACATGGCGTAGTGCGCATCCTGCAAGTTGAGGACAATTCCCTCGACGCAGAGCTCATATTGGCTGAACTCGAGGCGGACGGCATGGCCTACGAAGCGCGGCTGGTGGAAGAGGAAGAAGCCTTCGTCACGTGCCTGGATGAGTTCCGTCCGGACATCGTGCTTTCGGACCTGAGCCTTCCCGGTTTCAGTGGCCAGCGCGCACTGGAGATTTTGCGGGCGCGCAGCTCGGACATACCGTTCATTTTCGTCTCCGCCACCCTGGGCGAGGAAGCGGCCATCGAGGCGCTGCGCAATGGCGCCACCGATTACATCCTCAAGCAACACCAGGCACGGCTGGCCAGCGCCGTGCGCCGCGCGCTGCGCGAGGCCGACGAGCAGCGTGCCCGCGTCCGTGCGGAAATGGAACTGATCCGCGCACAGCGCTTCGAGAGCCTGGCGCTGTTGGCGGGGGGATTGAGCCACGACCTGCGCAACCTGCTGCAGCCGTTGTTGCTGGCCGGCGATACGCTTGAAGACTACGCCGACGACCCACGCCTGGCCCGCCTTGGCGCACTCGTGCGTGATTGCGGCAGGCGCGGCCTTGAGATGGTGTCCTCGATGCTTTCCTTCGCGCGAGGCGCGCGCCGCGCCGAGCAGGTCCGCCTGGGCGCGTTGCTCGATGCACTGGGATTGCTGCTGCAAGGCAGCGTGCCGCGAAGCATCGACATGAGCGTGGATGTCTTCGACGCGGATGTCACCTTCGAGGGCAACCACACCGAGTTGCAGCAGTGCCTGTTGAACCTGTGCCTGAATGCCATACAGGCCATGCCTGATGGCGGCACGCTGAAGGTGGAGACCGCCGGTGAAGTGCTCGATGCCGATTTCCTTGAAGCGGGAGAATCCGCGGCTTCCGGCCGTTACCTGCGCCTGTCGGTGATCGACGACGGGCAGGGCATGGCGCCGGAAGTGTTGCGCCGGCTGTTCGAACCGTTCTTCACCACCAAGGAGACCGGCACCGGCCTGGGCCTGCTTTCGTGCAAGCGCATCGTGGCCAGCCACGGCGGCGTGATGCGCGTGCACAGCGTCGCCGGCGAAGGCACCGCCTTCCACCTGTACCTGCCGCTCACCGAAAGCGGGGATACGGAAGATGCTTCCCACGAGGAAACCCTGCAGGGCGAGGCCGAGCGCGTATTGGTGGTGGTGGAGGAAGCCATGCAGCTGTCGCTTCTTACCGACACGCTCAATGCCTATGGCTACCAGGCCGGCGCCAGCCAGAGCGGTACGGCGGCGTTGCAGTGGATCGAGGCCCACGGCATCCCCGACCTCGTCGTGCTCGATGCCGACATGAACCTTTTCACCGGTGTGCGCACCCTGGCCGCCCTGCTCGAGCACGGCTACGACGGCGCCGTGTTGCTGCTCTCACGGCCAGGCTCGCCGCCCGACCTGGAAGGCCTGCCGCCGCTCGAGCGCCTTTACGTGCTGGACAAGCCGATCGAGGTGAGGGCGCTATTGCGGGTGGTGCGCGAGGCCCTGGGCAAAGCCTGATCCAGGGCCCGCGGCATCAGTCGATGCCGAGCTTCTTGAGTTTGTAGCGCAGGGCGCGGAAGGTGATGCCTAGCTTCTTCGCCGCGGCTGTCTTGTTGTAGCGGGACTCTTCCAGTGCCTTGACGATGGCGTCGCGCTCGATGTTCGAGATGTAATCTTCCAGGCCGCCCGGATTCTGCGCCGCGGCCACGGGCACCGCTTCCACGGCGGGCGCGGGTGCACCGCCGGGCGCTGCGCGCGCCAGCCGCTGGGGCAACATGAGGTCGGCCGCCTCGATGGTCTCGCCATCGCTCATGGCCATGGCTCGCTCCAGGATGTTCTCAAGCTCGCGCACATTACCGGGGAATTCGTATTCCTCCAGTGCTGCCAGTGCGGCCGGCTGCAGGCGCCCGACGATACCGCCGCTTTCCGCAGCCAGCTGGGCCAGGATGAATTGTGCCAGCGCCGGGACATCGCCGCGGCGCTCGCGCAGGGGCGGTACGCGCAGCTCGATCACGTTGATGCGGTAGAACAGATCCTGCCGGAACTGGCCTTCGTCGACCAGGGCGGCCAGGTTCTTGTGCGTGGCGGAGAGCAAACGCACGTCGACCGGGATCTCATCGCGGCCACCGATCGGGCGAACAGCTTTTTCCTGGATGGCGCGGAGCAGTTTCACTTGCATGTGCAAGGGCAGTTCCGCCACTTCGTCCAGGAAAAGCGTGCCGCCCTGGGCGGCCTGGAACAGGCCCTCCTTGTCGGCGTGGGCGCCGGTGAAGCTGCCTTTGCGGTGGCCGAAGAATTCACTTTCCATCAGTTCGGACGGGATGGCGCCGCAGTTGACCGGCACGAACGGACCGGTGGCGCGGGGACCTAAGTCGTGGATAAGGCGGGCCACCAGTTCCTTGCCCACGCCCGATTCGCCGCCGATATACACCGGTGCCTGGTTGCGCGCGAGCTTGGCGATGGTGGCGCGCACCTGCTGCATCGCGGGCGACGCACCGATCAGCCGGTTTGAAGGATCACCTGCGGCGGCGCTGGCGCTGGCGCCGGCCTTTCGCTCTTCGGACAGCTTCAGCGCCGTGCGCACCAGGCGCCGTAGCAGCTGGATGTCCACCGGTTTGGAGACAAAGTCGAAGGCGCCGGCCTTGAGTGCGTTGACCGCCGCGTCCACGTTGCCGTAGGCGGTGATCATGGCCACCGGGGTCTCCGGGAAGCGCTCGGCGATCAGCTCGATCAGCTCCTGGCCGCTGCCGTCGGGCAGGCGCATGTCGGTGAAGCAGAGGTCGTAGCGGCGCCCGTCGAGGGCGGCGCGGGCTTCCCCGACGCTTCCCACCGCGTCCACCTCAAGTTCCATGCGGCCCAGCGTGATCGTCAACAGTTCACGGATATCCCGTTCGTCATCGACGACCAGTACGGTCTGTTTGCTCATGAGTACGTCAGCATGCCGGTAGCTATCCCCCCCGGCAAAGATACCCGTGCCGGGAGATAACGCAAGGCTTCCCTCACGTGCGGGCGGCCACCGCAGCCGGTACCGGGTGCCGCGCAGGCGGGGTCAGGGTGATGCGAAAACAGCTGCCACCACCGGCCACGCGTACGTATTCCAGTGCTGCCTGGTTCGCTTCGCTCATCTGCCGGGCCAGGTACAAACCCAGCCCCGTGCCGTATTCGTGCGTGGTGAAGAACGGTTCGAAGATCTGTGCGGCCACTTTGGGCGGTATGCCCGGCCCACGGTCGATCACCTCGATGATCGGCAATCCGTGTTCGGCGTTGCGCGCTACCAGCATCACTCGCGCCGGTTCGTTGGGCATCCGGCCGTAGCGCAGGGCGTTCTGCACCAGGTTCCAGATCACCTGCTGCAGGTGTTGCGGGTCGGCCACGGCGGTGACGGGGTCGGCGGACGTGACCGCGCGCAATACGTCGTTGCCCAGGTCGTTGCCCTGGCGGTACTCCACCACGAAATTCTGCGCCCATTGTCCCAGGTCGAGGGTTTCCGGTCGCGAGCGCTCGCGGCGGGACAACTGCAGGATGTTCTCGATGATCTCGTTCAACCGCACGCAGTGATTGTTGATGATCTCCACCATGCGCAGGTCCGTGTCATTCAGATCCGTCGACTCGGCCAGGAGCTGCGCCGAATAACGGATGGCCGCCAGCGGGTTGCGGATCTCGTGCGCGATCGAGGCAGACAACCGGCCCAGTGATGAGAGCGTGAGTTCCTCGGCGCGCCGCGATAGCAACGAAGTGTCGTCCAGGAAGATCAGTACGTGCGAGTCATCGTGCGGGGCAAGGCGTGTGAAGCGCGGAACGACCTCCGGTACGCCGTCAGCCAGCGCCGTGGCCGATTCATCGAGTTTGCCCGAAGTGCGCCAGTGGTACAGGCGCCGTGACAACTCCGGCGCCACCGTCCCCAGGTCTCGCTGTTCGGCCGTGGGGTTGCCCATCAACATCCAGGCCGACTCGTTCAACTGGTGGATGCGGTTGGCCTCGTCCACCACCAGCACGCCGGTTTTCATCCGGCGGATGATCAACTCGTTCACCTGGGAGAGGTTGGCAAGGTCAATGCCGCGCTGTTCGGCCAGGGCCTCGGAGGCCCGCATCTGCCGGCCGAGTACATAACACAGGGACGCAGTGGCGAAGTAGGCCAGCCCGAACAGCCCCGATTCGAGCAGTTCCCGGTCGGATTCCACCGTGGTCGACAGGGCCACGAAGGTCTGGCCGAGCATGCCGATGGTGGCCAGGGCTGCGAAGAACATCGACAACCGCAGGGGCAGCATCAAGGCGCTGACGGCGATATTGACCACCAGCATCATGGCGATGCCGATGCGCACATCGTGCATGGCGGCCACCTGCACCACGGCAGCCAGGATGTCCACGGTGACGGCCAGCGCCACATTCAGGGTCAACCGGTGCATCCAGGCCCGCGTTCGCCACAGGGCGAACAGGGCGAAGGTCAGGAAGGCCAGGGCGACGAAGCGGCTGAGCGTGGGCTGGGGCAGGGCCGGCCAGTCCATCGATCCGGGGCGGAAGGCAAGTCCCGTGTAGACCAGGGCCTGCGCGACGCGGAAAACATGGGCAAACCACAGTTCGTGGCGGGTGCTGTCCGGGCGATTAATCGGCCCGGCCGCGGGGTGGGCGGCGGTGCTGGACACAGGCGTTCGGCTTCCGGCGGCATGCCCCCCCAGTGGGGCCGTGGCAAGTATAGGCTACCCCGGCCCTTTCCATTGGGGCCCCATTGAAGGAAAATAGCTGGCTGTATGGCGTGGATCGCGGCCGATTCGTCGTTGCGGGCCATCGCACTGCATCTGGGCGACACAATCCCGCCCTAAGCTCCCCCCGTCATGGCGTCGGGCCAGCCCCCTTCGGGCTCGTCGCACCTGCACGCTTCCTTTTGTTCGCTCGAGGTATCGAATGAATTTCCACGAGTACCAGGCCAAAGAACTCTTTGCCAAGTACGGTATCGCCGTGCCCCCGGGCAAGGTCGCCAACTCTCCCGACGCCGCTGTTGACGCCGCCAAGCACCTTGGTGGTTCGCAGTGGATGGTCAAGGCCCAGATCCACGCCGGCGGCCGCGGCAAGGCCGGTGGCGTCAAGTTCTGCAAATCCTTCGACGACGTCCGCGCCGCCGCCAAGGGCATGCTGGGCACCAACATGGAAACCTACCAGTCCGCCGGCCGTGCGCTGCCGGTGAACCTGGTGCTGGTCACCGATGCCACGGACATCGCCAGGGAACTGTACCTGTCGATCCTCACCGACCGCGATTCCAAATCCATCAGCTTCATCGCCTCCAAGCACGGCGGCGTGGACATCGAGCAGGTGGCCAAGGACACCCCGGAAGACATCCACACCATCGTGGTCGACTTCGTCGAAGGCCTGCAGCCCTACCAGTGCCGCCAGCTCGGCTTCGCGATGGATCTGAACGCCAAGCAGGTAGGTCAGCTCACCAAGGTCATGCTGGGCCTGTACAAGCTGTTCAATGAAAAAGACCTCGCCCTGGTGGAATTGAACCCGCTGGCGATCCTGGCCGACGGCAACCTCGCCGCGCTCGATGGCAAGGTCAATTCCGATGACAACGCCGAGTTCCGCCATGCGGACCTGGTTTCCATGCGCGACCTCACGCAGGAAGACGCCGCCGAAGCCGCGGCCATCACCCACAACCTCAATTACGTCACCATGGACGGCACCATTGGCTGCATGGTCAATGGCGCGGGCCTTGCCATGGCCACCATGGACGTCATCCAGCTGGCCGGCGGTGAGCCCGCCAACTTCCTGGACGTCGGCGGCGGCGCCACCAAGGAGCGCGTCACCGAGGCCTTCAAGCTGATCCTGTCCTCCGACAAGGTGAAGGCCATCCTGGTGAACATCTTCGGCGGTATCGTTCGCTGCGACCTGATCGCCGAGGGCATCATTGCCGCGGTCAAGGAAGTGGGCCTGAAGATTCCCGTCGTGGTGCGCCTGCAGGGCACCAATGTCGAGAAGGGGCGCGAGCTCCTGGCCAACTCCGGCCTGGCGATCACGCCGGCCGACGATCTCAACGACGCGGCGCAGAAAGCCGTGGCTGCGGCCAAGGGCTGAGGAGCACTAACAATGAGCGTCCTGATCAACAAGAACACCAAGGTCCTCGTGCAGGGTTTCACCGGCCAGCAGGGCACTTTCCACGCCGAGCAGGCGATCGACTACGGCACCAAGGTGGTCGGCGGCGTAACGCCGGGCAAAGGCGGTACCGAGCACATCGGCCTGCCTGTCTTCAATTCGGTAAAGGAAGCGGTGGACGACACCGGCGCCGATGCGTCGGTGATCTTCGTGCCGCCGCCGTTTGCGGCCGATTCCATCCTGGAAGCCATTGAAGCCGGCATCAGGGTGATCGTCACCATCACCGAGGGCATCCCGGTGCTCGACATGCTGCGCGTGAAGAACGTGCTGAAGTCGCACCCCGATACCGTGCTGATCGGCCCGAACTGTCCCGGCGTGATCACCCCGGGTGAGTGCAAGATCGGCATCATGCCCGGCCACATCCATATGCCCGGCAAGGTCGGCATCGTGTCCCGTTCGGGCACGCTTACCTACGAAGCTGTGTTCCAGACCACCAACGAAGGCCTGGGGCAGAGCACCTGCATCGGCATCGGTGGCGATCCGATCAACGGCCTGAGCTTCATCGACTGCCTGAAGCTGTTCCAGGACGACCCGCAGACCGAGGGCATCATCATGGTCGGCGAGATCGGTGGCTCGGCCGAAGAAGACGCCGCTGAGTTCATTGGCGAATATGTGAAGAAGCCGGTGGTGTCCTTCATTGCCGGCGCTTCGGCGCCTCCGGGCAAGCGCATGGGCCATGCCGGTGCCATCATCTCCGGCGGCAAGGGCACGGCCGCGGCGAAGTTCGCTGCGCTGGAAAAAGCCGGCGTCACCACGGTGAAGTCGCCGGCGGACCTGGGCAAGACGCTCGCCGGGCTGATGAAGTAACGGCATTTTCTCGCTGGATAAAAAAAGGCCGCCATTGAACTGACCCCCAAAGGGTGGACGGGCGTCCAACTTCTGGGGGTCAGTTCACATGCGGCTCTTTTTTTCAGCAGATTTACGCCGGCGCAAGCGCGCATCCTACGCGGCGTTTTTCTGCCCGCGCATGGCACTGTCCGCCGTGCGTGCCTGCATGAGCGCGGCGTTTTCCGCAGCGTGCGCCCGCATGTCGGCCCAGAGCTTCTCGATGTGCTGCCATTGGGTACCCAGCGCGCCAATCGATACCCGCACCATCCATGCGTCGTCAACGCGCGCCGCCGTCAGGTACGCCTTGCCCGACTCGTTGATGGCCTGGGCCCAGGCCCGGGTGTGCGTGTCCAATTCCTCGTCGCCGAAACCCGGTGGTTCATGACGGACGCAGACAGTCTGGAGCGTGATCTTGTTCGTTACCCGCCATTCCGGTTCGGCCTCCACGAGCTGTGCCAGCCGGCGCGCATTGACCATGTCGCGTCGAATACGTTTGCTCAGGCCCTCCACGCCCTGTTCGCGAATCAGGAACCAGAGCTTCAAGGCCCGGAAGCGCCGGCCCAGCGGTATGCTCCAGTCCCGCAATTGCGTCACCTGCCCATCCGTCTGCGTGCGTAGATAGCTCGGACGCGTGCTCATTACCCGGGTAAGGTGCTCGTGGTCGCGCACGAACATCACCGAACTGTCGAACGCCGCTCCTAGCCATTTGTTGGGACTGACCACGATGGAGTCGGCACGCTCGATGCCTTCCCACTCGGACCTGCATTCGGGCAGAAGCATCGCAGCGCCGCCCATGGCGGCGTCGACGTGCAGCCACATGCCCCACTCTTCGGCAACGTCGGCCAGGGCGGCGATATCGTCCATCGCCGTATTGGCGGTTGCCCCCGTCGTGGCGACAATGGCGGCAGGACGCGCGCCGCTCGCGATGTCCTGGTCGATCATCGCGCGCAGGACCTGGGCATCGAGGCTTCCACCGGGCTGCGTCGGTACGGTGCGGATGTGATCCATGCCGAAGCCGGCAATCATCGCGGCCTTGCCCACCGAACTGTGGGCGCGGGCGGACGTATAGATCATCCCCGGCTGCGCGGGTTGCCGGATGCCGCCCTGGGTATACGCGCAGCCGGAATATCGCTCGCGTGCGCAAATGATGGCGATGAGCGTGGAGATCGACGCCGATTCCTGGATCGCGCCACGCCACGCCGGGCGCAGGCCGAGCATCTGGCGCAACCAGTCGATGCAGGTCTCTTCCAGTTCCGTCAGCGCCGGGCCTGCTTCCCACGATACGCCCACCACGCCCAGGCCCGTGCTCAGCAGATCGCCCAACACGGACGACAGTTCCACGTTGGACGGAAAAAACCCAAAGAAGGACGGATGCTGCCAGTGCAGTACACCAGGGAGGAGAATGGACTCGAAGTCGGCCATGATGTCGGACACCGGTTCGGCGTGCCGGGGCGGTGCCTTGGGCAGGGCGGCGCGGATAGCGCCAGGTTCGATGGGACGCGATACGGCACGTTCTTCGATCTTCTCGCGGTAGGTTGCGATCCAGTCGATGACGGCATGGCCGTGTTCTCGAAATTCATTGGGGGTCAAGACGTGATGCTCCGGTCGGTCATTTCTGACGGTGCGGGCTATCATCCGGTCATGCCTGGATCGCAGCTATCGGTCGGGCGGCGGCTGGCCCTGGCAACGCGGCTGACATCATCGTGCGTTGTGGACTACCCGACAGTAAGCGCCGGCAAGAAAAATGCCGACGGCCGGCACATGGCGATCGGTCATCGTGCCGATGCACCGGCAGGCATTATCATGAGGGCCTTGCCCAAGGAGCGCCCCCATGAACGCGTTACGCATCGCCCTGGCCCAGCATGATTTTCCCGTCGGTGCCGTCGAGCCGAATGCGCAGCGCGTGCGTGACCTCACGGCCTCCGCCATGGTCGCCGGGGCACGCCTTGTCGCATTCCCCGAGCTCACCCTTTCCGGCTATCCGCCGGAAGACCTGCTGCTTCGTCCGAGCTTCCTGGAGGCTTGTGACAAGGCCCTTGATGCGCTGGCGCGTGAAAGCGCCAACGTCACCACCATTGTCGGCCACCCGCTATTGGTGGGCGAGGTATTCAACGCCGCCAGCGTGCTGCGCCAGGGCGCGATTGAAATCACCTACAGCAAGCAGGCTCTGCCGAACTACACCGTGTTCGACGAGAAACGCTACTTCCGATCGGGTAGCGCGCCGTGCGTGATCGAAGTCGAAGGCGTGCGGGTAGGCTTGTTGATCTGCGAGGATATCTGGGAGCCCCAGCCCGCAGCGCGCGTGGCCCAGGCAGGGGCCGAGATGATCGTGGTGATCAATGCCTCGCCATACGACATCCACCAGGCCGCCACGCGCGAGGCGCTATTGGCCAAGCGTGCGAAGGATAACGACCTTCCCATCGCCTACGTCAACCAGATCGGCGGCCAGGACGACCTGCTGTTCGACGGCGCCTCGCTGCTGGTCAATCGCGACGGCAGCATCGCCGCGCGTGCGCCGTCGTTCGTCGAGGCGCTGCTGATGGTCGACTTCGACCGCACCTCGCGTACGCTCAGTGCCATCGACTGGCCCGCCTATGAAGCGCTTCCCGAGGAAGCCATCGTCTATGCGGGATTGGTGCGCGGCATCCGCGACTACATCGGCAAGAACCGTTTCCCCGGGGTGTTGCTCGGCCTTTCCGGGGGTATCGATTCGGCGCTCACCCTTGCCCTGGCGGTGGACGCGCTCGGCGCGGACAAGGTCACTGCGGTGATGATGCCTACGCGCTACACGTCCGATCTTTCCCTGCGCGAGGCCAAGGCCCAGGCCGACCATCTTGGCGTCGAGTACCACGTGCTGCCCATCGGCGGGATATTCGACAGTTTCATCGGTACGCTCGATCCCGTCTTCGCCGGCCGCGCGCCCGACACGACGGAGGAGAACCTGCAGTCGCGCACACGCGGCGTATTGCTGATGGCCATGTCCAACAAGACGGGCAAGCTGCTGCTGTCCACCGGCAACAAGAGTGAGATGGCGGTGGGCTATGCCACGCTGTACGGCGACATGTGCGGTGCCTATGCGCCGCTGAAAGACGTTTATAAAACCCTCGTTTTCCGCCTGTCGCGCTGGCGCACGGCGATCGATGGCGCCATCCCCTTGGCCGTGATCGAACGCCCGCCGTCGGCGGAGTTGCGCGAAGACCAGAAAGACGAAGACTCCCTGCCGCCTTACGACGACCTCGACGCCATCCTAGAACTCTTTATCGAGGGCGAGAAATCCGCTGATGACATCGCCGCCGCGGGTTTTGACCGTGATGTCGTGGCACGGGTGATTCGCCTGGTCTACATCAACGAGTTCAAGCGCCGCCAGGCGGCGCCGGGGCCGCGCGTCACAGAAAAAGCGTTCGGTCGCGAGCGGCGTTACCCGATAACGTCCGGGTGGCGTTGAACCCGCAGGCGCCTTGTCCGGCGAAAAAAAAGGCCCGGTGATCGCTCACCGGGCCTCTTCATGATGCGGGGTATCAGTGGTGACCGGAGAACGGAATCGTGCGGCGCCACACTGACGGGTGGTGCGGCCAGTTCGGATCCGTCAGGTACGGGTGATTCGGGTAGTTCAGTGCCAGCACCTTCTTCGTCTGCTCGGCGAGGTCCGGCTGCTCGAGCATGACGTAGCTGCGGCTAAGGATGGCTAGCGCATCGCCCGTCTGCGGGGACTGCTGGTAATGCTCGATCACGTACTGCGAGCGATTGGCCGAGGCCACATAGGCCTTGTTGCGCAGGTAGAATTCCGCCACGTTGATCTCGAACTGGGCCAGTTCGTTGCGAAGGAAGATCATGCGCTGCCGGGCGTCGGCCGCGTAGTCGGAGTTCGGATAGCGGCGGGAGAGCTCGCTGAAATCGTCGAAAGCCTGCAGGTTGAAGCCCTGGTCGCGGCGTGTCTGGGCGCCATCGCGCTGGATGAAACGCTCGATCAGGCCGCCGGTGCGGTCAAAATTGATCAGGCCGCGCAGGTAGTAGGCATAATCGGCGTGCTTATGCGTAGGGAAGGTCTTGAGGAACCGGTTGACTGTGGAATATGCGTCGTCCGGCTTGTTGTCCTTGTATTGTGAATAGGCCAGGTCCAGCTGGGCCTGCTCGTTGTACTCACCGGACGGGAATCGGGCGATCAGGCGCTGATAGGCCTTTTCAGCGGCCGCATAGTCGGAATTTTCCAGCGAATCGTGGGCCGTGGAGTACAGCTTTTCCACCGGCATCGTGTCGATGGTGTCGCCCTTGTGGCGGAACATCGAGCAGCCGCCCGCCAAGAGGGCGAGGCAGAGCATAATTAGCAGCTTGGTTGCACGCATTTAAAGGGTTCGGATGCTGGATCGAATGAGCATGATAGCCGAAACCGGCCAAAAGCCGGGGAGCGGCCGATGAGTACCATACGGCATGACGCCCGGGTGCCGATGGGGGCCGCGGGACGCCGTTTCGACCAGACTTTGGCCGAGATGTTCCCGCAGTATTCCCGCTCCCGGCTCACCGCCTGGGTCAAGGCGGGGTCCGTGCTGCTTGACGGCCGGGTGGCGGTGCCCCGGCAGCTGCTGGTGGGCAATGAGGCGGTAGTCATCGAGGCTGAGGTCATGGTGGAAACCCACGCCGAGCCCGAGGCGATGGACCTGGATATCCGCCACGAGGACGACCACCTGCTGGTGCTGAACAAGCCGGCGGGCCTGGTGGTCCATCCCGGCGCGGGCAATCCGGCAGGTACCCTCTTGAATGCCTTGCTGCACCACGCCCCATCCCTGAACGAGCTGGCCCGGGCCGGCATCGTGCACCGGCTGGACAAGGAAACCTCGGGCCTGATGGTGGTGGCCAAGTCCGTGCCTGCGCAGACGGGCCTTGTGGCCATGCTGTCCCGGCACGAGGTGGTTCGCCAGTACGAGGCGGTCGTGCTGGGCACCATGGTGGCCGGTGGCACGGTGGATGAACCCATCGGCCGTCATCATCACGACCGCCTGCGCCAGGCCGTGCGCGACGAGGAAGACGGCAAGCATGCCGTCACCCACTACCGTCTGCGCGAGCGCTTCCGTGCCCACACGGCGCTGCAGTGCAACCTGGAAACAGGCCGCACCCATCAGATACGCGTGCACCTGGCCCATATCGGTCATCCGCTGGTGGGAGATCCCCTGTACGGCAACGGCCTGCGCCTGCCCAAGGGGGCGACGCCGGAACTTATCGCTGCCCTGCGTGGCTTCCGCCGCCAGGCGCTGCATGCCGAGCGCCTGGCCTTCGTGCATCCCGTGACCGGCGAAGACCTCGCCTTCGAGGCCGCGCGTCCACCGGACATGGAAGATCTCCAGGTCATGCTGCGCGAGGACACACGGCGGGTCGGCTTTGACGACTGAAGGATTCGTCCTTCCCCAGTGGCTGCTGCCGCCGGGCATTGGAGCGGCGGTGAGCACACGGTGGGTGCCCGGTAAGTCCCTCGCACCTTATGACGCCTTCAATGTCGGCAGCCGCTGCGGGGATGACCTCTCCGCCGTGACGGAGAACCGCGCTTCGCTAGCCGGCCGCCTTGGCTTGCCCACCCAACCGTGCTGGTTGCGGCAGGTGCACGGCGCCCGCGTGGTCACTGTCCCGCCCAGTCCGGAGCCCGGGTCAGGCGCCGAGCCTGAAGCCGATGCGGCCGTCGCCGAGCGCGGTGTGCTTGCCATCCAGACCGCCGACTGCCTGCCGGTACTGTTCTGCCTGCCCGACGGCAGCCGGATCGGCGCGGCGCATGCCGGATGGCGGGGCCTGGCGGCCGGCGTACTCGAAGCCACGGTTGTGGCCATGCGTGGTACGCCCCTGGCGTGGATGGGTCCATGCATCGGTGCGAAGTCATATGAAGTGGGCGAAGAAGTGCGCGCCGCATTCGTCGATGGCGACAGGCGCGCCGCCGGGGCGTTCACGACGACGCGGCCCGGGCACTGGCAGTGCGACCTGTACGCTCTGGCGCGCCTGCGGCTGGCTGATGCCGGGGTGACGGCTATCCGCGGCGGGGGCTTCGATACGTTCACCGACGATCGATTTTATTCCTATCGACGCGATGCAGGCTCCAGCGGTCGCTTCGTCTCGCTGATCTGGCGGTAAGGCGATACCCACTTATTTTTCAGGAAATGGTTTCGGCGGGAGCCGTCGACACCAGGTCGCTGGCGTTGCGCGCCGGATGCATCAGCGCCTCCAGGAAGGCGTTGCGCCATCGCGTGATGTCATTGTGTTCGAGTACTTCCATCGATGCGTCCCAGCGCTGGCGGCGCTCTTTCAGTGACATGTCCAGGGCGCGCTTGAGTGCCTCGGCCACATCGTCCAGATCGTTGGGATTCACCAGCAGCGCGGCGCCAAGTTCCTGCGCCGCACCTGCGAAACGCGAAAGTACCAGTACGCCGGGATCCTTCGGATCCTGGCAGGCGATGTATTCCTTGGCCACCAGGTTCATGCCGTCGCGCAGGGGCGTAACAAGGCCCACTCGCGCGACGCGGAAATAGCCGGCGAGCATTTTCTGCGGGTAGGACTTGTTCACATAGCGGATCGGCACCCAGTCGGGCTCGGCGTACTGGCCGTTGATGTGCCCGGCGCCGCGTTCGAGGTCGCGGCGGATCTGCCGGTATTCGGGCACTTGCGAGCGCGAGGGCGGGGCGATCTGCAGGAAGGAGACGCGCCGGCGCATGTCTTCGTTGTCGCGGAGCAGGCGGGCGAAGGCATCGAAGCGTTGCGGCAGGCCCTTGGAATAATCCAGGCGGTCCACCCCGATGATCAGCTCGCGACCGTCAAGGCTGTGGCGCAGACGCGCGACGTCGCCGGTGTCTTCGGTGCGATGGGCCAGTTCCACCACTTCGGCTGTGTCGATGCTGATGGGGAATACGCCGGCGCGGAACAGGCGGCCATTGGCCGCGCGGATACGGCCGCCGGTGCGCATCGCCGCGCCCAGTTCGTGCAGGAAGTAGTCTTCCAGCGAGCGCAGGTCGCGATGGGTGTGCAGCCCCACCAGGTCGTATGAGGCCAGCGATTCGAACAGCTCGCGATGGCGCGGCAGGGTGATCATCAGGCCGGCCGCGGGCAGCGGGGTGTGCAGGAAGAAGCCGATGCGGTTGCGCACGCCACGCTCGCGCAGCTTCTGGGCCAGCGGGATCAGGTGGTAGTCCTGTACCCAGATGGTGTCGGTGGGCTGGAGCAACCGGGCGACGTTATCGGCGAACACCGCGTTGACGCGGAAATAGCCTTCCATGTGGTCGCGACGGTAGTCGACCAGGTCGCCGCGATAGTGAAACAACGGCCAAAGGGCGCGGTTGGCGAAACCTGCGTAGTACTCATCGTGGTCTTTGCGGGAAAGGTCGATGGTGGCGTAGCTGATGTTGCGTTCGGTTACTTCGTGCAGTTCCGCGCCGCTTTCCTTGCCGATGTTGCCGCTCCAGCCAAACCACAGGCCGCCGCGTTCCTGCAGGGCGGCATTCATGGCGGAGGCCAGGCCTCCCGTCTGGGTTTGCTTGGGCAGGGCCACCCGGTTGGAGATGACAACCAGGCGGCTCATGCGGCCAGCTCCTTCAGCCATGCATGGACCGAGGCGACATCGGCCAGCGTGCTGGTGGCCTGGCTGGGCTCGCGGTCGCCCACCCGTACAGAGAACCCGCCGTGGGCATTGGCCGCCTGGAAGCCGTGCTCATCCGTCAGGTCATCGCCGACATAGACAGGCAGGCGGCCCTTGAACGGAGGTGTATCCAGCAGGCCCGCCACGGCCAAGCCCTTGTCCATGCCCCGGGGCTTGAACTCCACCACATGGTTGCCCGGCTGTAGCTCGAAATCGGGCAGTTCATCGGCCAGCGCGGCGGCGGCGAGCTTGAGGGCATCGCCTTGTTGCGGTGCCTCGCGATAGTGCAGGGCCACCGCCACGCCCTTGTCCTCGACACGGATGCCCGGCAATTGGCGGGCCAGCGCGGCAGCGTTGCGCCGGAGTTCGTCCACCTGGGCTGGATGCACCTGCAACCGTTCGATCGTGCCGTGGCTGTTACGTCGCTCGAATCCGTGCAGTCCCGCAGCTGCCCACGATGGGCGCTGGAACAGGCGGTCGAGGTCGGCGATGGTGCGGCCGCTGATCAGGGCCAGTGCACCGCGCAGGCGCGCGTGCAGGGCATCGAGTGAATGTGCCAATGTTGACGGGACCCGCACGGCGGCAGGGTCATCGACGAAGTCGAGCAGGGTGCCGTCGACATCGAGGAAGAGCGCCCAGGGGTGGCTGCGTTCGGGTTTGGGTGGCGGCGGCAATCCAGCGCGGCGGGCGTTCACCTTGCATCGATCTCCATCTGCGGATAACGGAAGTGTGAAGCTGTCCATGTGAACGCCGCGCGGACGGGGGGCGTCGTCGGCACGAATGCTGCTTGAAGCGGCGGGCGCCGGGCCGCATTTGTAGACCAGTGACGGCGGCCAGGTCGCCGGCAAAGCCCGTCAAACCTACGAATTGGGGTTTATATCGTTATGCGCATGGACAAACTTACCTCGCGCTTTCAGCAGGCGCTGGCCGATGCCCAGTCGCTTGCCGTTGGCCGCGACCACAACCTGCTTGAGCCGGCACATGTGATGGCGGCGTTGATCGACCAGCAGGGCGGATCCACGGCGCCCCTGCTGACCCAGGCCCACGTCAACGTGCCGGCCCTGCGCCAGCGGATCGGCGAGATGCTCGACCGGCTGCCGAAGGTTACCGGGCAGGAAGGGTCGTTGAGCATCGGCAACGAGCTCACGCGATTGTTGAACCTCACCGACAGGCTGGCCCAGCAGCGTGGTGACCAGTTCATCGCCAGCGAGTTGTTCGTCTTGGCAGCGTTGGAGGATCGCGGTGAACTCGGCGCGGCGCTGAAAGCCGCTGGAGCCGTCAAGCCCGGGCTCGAGGCCGCGATCGAAAAGCTTCGCGGCGGTGAAAAAGTGCAGTCGGAGAACGCCGAGGAACAGCGCCAGGCGCTGGAGAAATACACCATCGATCTCACCGAGCGCGCCGAAAGCGGCAAGCTTGATCCGGTTATTGGCCGCGACGAGGAAATCCGCCGCACCATCCAGGTGCTGCAGAGGCGCACCAAGAACAATCCGGTGCTGATCGGCGAGCCCGGCGTGGGCAAGACGGCCATCGTCGAAGGGCTGGCCCAGCGCATCGTCAACGATGAAGTACCCGAAGGGCTGCGCAATCGTCGCGTGCTGTCGCTGGACCTGGGCGCGCTGATCGCCGGTGCGAAGTTCCGCGGCGAATTCGAAGAGCGCCTCAAGGCCGTGCTGAACGACCTGTCCAGGCAGGAAGGGCGGGTGATCCTGTTCATCGACGAATTGCACACCATGGTCGGCGCCGGAAAGGCCGATGGCGCCATGGACGCAGGCAACATGCTCAAACCTGCGCTGGCGCGTGGCGAGTTGCACTGCATCGGCGCCACCACGCTCGACGAATACCGCAAGTACGTCGAGAAGGATGCAGCGTTGGAGCGCCGCTTCCAGAAGGTATTCGTCGGCGAGCCCACGGTGGAGGACACCATCGCCATCCTGCGCGGCCTGAAGGAACGCTACGCCGTGCATCACGGCGTGGAGATCACCGACCCTGCCATCGTCGCCGCGGCAACGCTGTCCCATCGTTACATCGCCGACCGCCAGCTGCCCGACAAGGCGATCGACCTGATGGACGAGGCGGCCTCGCGCATCCGCATGGAAATTGATTCGAAGCCCGAGGAACTGGACCGACTGGAGCGCAGGCTGATCCAGCTGAAGATCCAGCGCGAAATGCTGCGCAAGGAAAAAGATGAAGAGTCGCGCCAGCGCCTGGCGGACCTTGAAGCCGACATCGATACCCTGGAGAGGGAGTTTTCCGACCTCAACGAAGTGTGGAAGTCGGAGAAGGCAGCCCTGCAGGGCGCCACGCGCATCAAGGAACAGATCGAAGAGGCCCGGCTGGAACTGGAAGCCGCGCAGCGCCGGCAGGACTACGGCCGCATGAGCGAGATCCAGTACGGCGCCCTGCCAGAGCTCGAAAAACAGCTTGAGGCGGCGCAGCAGGCCGAGCAGCAGAATTTCAAGCTGGTGCAGGATCGCGTGACCGCCGAGGAAATCGCCCAGGTGGTCAGCCGCTGGACGGGTATTCCGGTGTCCAAGATGCTCGAGGGCGAGCGCGAGAAACTGCTGCAGATGGAAACCGTGCTGCACGAACGCGTGGTGGGCCAGGACGAGGCTGTCAAGGCCGTAGCCGACGCCATCCGCCGCGCCCGCGCCGGGTTGTCGGACCCGAACCGCCCCTATGGATCATTCCTGTTCCTCGGGCCCACGGGCGTGGGCAAGACCGAACTGTGCAAGGCACTGGCCAACTTCCTCTTCGACGCGCCCGATGCCATGGTGCGCATCGACATGAGCGAATTCATGGAAAAGCACTCGGTGAGCCGCCTGGTTGGCGCACCTCCGGGTTATGTCGGCTATGAGGAGGGTGGTTACCTTACCGAGGCCGTGCGCCGCCGGCCCTATAGCGTGATCCTGCTCGACGAGGTGGAAAAAGCCCATCCGGATGTCTTCAACATCCTGTTGCAGGTGCTCGACGATGGCCGCCTTACCGACGGCCAGGGCCGCACGGTGGACTTCCGCAATACGGTCGTTGTGATGACCTCGAACCTGGGCTCGAACCTGATCCAGGAACAGGCCGGCGACAGCGAGGCCGACTATATGCAGATGAAGGCCTCGGTGCTGGCAGTGGTGCAGTCGCACTTCCGGCCCGAGTTCATCAACCGGCTGGATGAACTGGTGGTATTCCGCCCGCTGGGAAAGGCTCAGATCCGTTCGATTGCCCGCATCCAGCTGGATTACCTGGGCAAGCGGCTGGCCGAGCGGCAGCTGAAGATCGACATTTCCGATGCGGCCCTGGACATACTGGCCAACATTGGCTTCGACCCGGTGTATGGCGCGCGGCCACTCAAGCGCGCGGTACAGCAGCAACTGGAGAACCCGCTGGCGCAGCAGTTGCTGTCGGGCGTGTACGCCAGCGGCGACACCATCGAAGTTGGCGCCGAGGGTGGCCACCTGGTGTTTTCCAGGGGCGCGGCGTCTTGATGACCGGTGCGTCCCGCCGAGGTGCCGGTCCGGCGCTTCGGCGGGACACGCCGCTATAATCAGCGGCTGCGACCAGGTAACCATGCCCCATGCCCATCTACGAATTTCAGTGCCAGGCCTGCGGCCACCGCTTCGAGCGCCTGCAGAAGCTCTCCGACGCCGACCCCACCGTGTGTCCCACCTGCGGCGAGCCGCGCGTGGGGAGAATGCTTAGCGCCCCGGGTTTTCGCCTGGCCGGCAGCGGCTGGTATGAAACCGACTTCAAGAAAGACGGGGACAAAAAGCGCAATCTGGCCGGTGAAGGCAAGGTTGATGCGCCCAAGGCCGATGCCCCCAAAGCGGACGCTCCGAAGGTAGACGCCCCAAAGCCTGCCGCCGTCCCTCCGAAGGCCGCCAGCGCCGACTGACCCGCTGGTGGCTGAATCAATCTTGCGCCTGCCGTCGGTCGCGTATTCCTTCGTTCATGCGGAACGTGCAAGATCTTGCTCCACGGGCGCAGCCGCGCCGGCATGGCAAGGAGTTAGGACGATGAAAGCGCGTGCATGGGGCCTTGCGGCCACCTTGGGTTTGGTGGCGGGATCGATGTTCATGGCAGCGCCGGCCCAGGCGCAACACCGGGGCGGCGCGGTTACCTGCGGCAGCGTCGACGGCAAATACGCCCGCTGCAGCGTGCCCTGGCGCGACGCCCAGCTGGTGAAGCAGGACTCCGACACCCGCTGTGACCGGGGCCGCACCTGGGGCTTCGAGCGCGGAGCCATCTGGGTCGACCGAGGTTGCCGGGGTCAGTTCGCCGAGGCCGGCGGCCGACCGGGCGGTCCCGGGTGGGGTGGCGGTCGTCCCCCCGCACGCGACCAGGTCGTGGTCTGCGGTAGCGAGGACAACCGCTACAAGGTCTGTCCGATCGATCTTCGCGGTGCACGCGTGGCCATCGTCAACAACGATTCGGACACCCGTTGCATCCAGGGCCGTAACTGGGGCACCAATCGCGATGGCATCTGGGTCAATGGCGGCTGCCGAGGCCGCTTCGCGATCCAGCGCGGCCGCTGATCGCGGCCGGCTTCGGGCCGCATGCTAGAATTCGGGGTCTTTTCCACCCGAATCATGGCCATCGGCGGCCCGGAGCCAGCAGCGCATGCGTACGCACTTTTGTGGTCTCATCGACGAGACCCTCGTAGGCCAGGAAGTCACCCTGTGTGGCTGGGTCAATACGCTTCGCCTGCAAAGCCACGTGGCCTTCGTGGACCTGCGCGATCACGAGGGCATCGCCCAGGTGGTGATCGAGCGGAACAACGAGGCCGGATTCAAAGTAGCCGGTGAACTGGGCTACGAATACTGCATCCGTGTTACCGGCTCCGTGCGCAAGCGCATCGCCGCGAACGACAAGCTGCGCACCGGCACGGTAGAGCTCGTGGCCGATACCGTCGAGGTGCTCAATGCAGCGAAGGATCTCCCCTTCGCCCTGCATGAGAGCCCCAACGAAGACATGCGCATGACTTACCGCTACCTGGACCTTCGCCGGCCCGAGATGCAGAAGATCATGCGCACGCGCATCGCGCTGGTGCGCTCGCTGCGCCGCTACCTTGACGATGCCGGTTTCCAGGACATCGAAACGCCGATCCTGACCAAGGCCACGCCCGAGGGTGCGCGCGATTACCTGGTGCCCAGCCGTGTGCATCCGGGCCAGTTCTACGCGCTGCCGCAGTCGCCACAGTTGTTCAAGCAGATCCTGATGATGGCCGGATTCGATCGGTACTATCAGATCGCCCGCTGCTTTCGCGACGAAGACCTCCGCGCCGACCGCCAGCCGGAATTTACCCAGCTTGACCTTGAATTTGCCTTCGTCGAAGAACGCGACGTGCAGGATTTCGTCGAGGCGCTCATCCGCCACGTGTTCATGGACGTCATCAACGTTGAACTGGATGCGTCGTTCCCGCGCATGACCTGGGCCGAGGCCATGCAGCGCTTCGGTTCGGACAAACCAGACCTGCGCAACCCGCTGGAACTCATCGACGTTGCCAGCGCGGTGAAGCACGTGGAGTTCCAGGTGTTTGCAGGCCCCGCGAACGATCCGCAAGGCCGCGTCGCCGCCTTCCGCGTGCCCGGCGGTGCCACCATGACCCGCAAGGACATCGACCAGCTCACCGAGCACGCCGGCAAGTACGGCGCCAAGGGCCTGGCCTGGCTGCGCGTGGAAGACAAATCCAAAGGCCGCGAAGGCATCGCCTCGCCGGTGGCCAAGTTCCTCGACGACACCGCGCTCTCATCGCTGTTCGAACTCACCGGCGCCGACACCGGCGACATGCTGTTCTTCGGCGCAGGCTCCTGGAAGACGGTCACCGACTTCATGGGCCAGGTACGCCTGAAAGTCGGCCGTGACCGTGGCTTCGTCGCCGAAGGCTGGAAGCCGCTTTGGGTCACCGATTTCCCGATGTTCGAATACGACGCGGAGGAACAGCGCTTCGTGGCGCTGCATCATCCGTTCACCGCACCGAAGGTCGATGACATCGAAGACCTCCGCGCCAACGCCGCCACCGCGGTCAGCCGCGGCTACGACATGGTCATGAACGGCAACGAGATCGGCGGCGGTTCGATCCGTATTCATCGTCCGGAGATGCAGAGCGCCGTGTTTGGCCTGTTGGGCATCAGTGCCGAAGAAGCGGAGGCCAAGTTTGGTTTCCTGCTCAAGGCACTGAAGTTCGGTGCGCCTCCCCACGGTGGCCTGGCCTTCGGCATCGACCGCATCGCCGCGCTGATGGGCGGTACCGAATCGATCCGCGATGTCATCGCCTTCCCGAAGACCACCAGCGCCCAGGACCTCATGACCGATGCCCCGTCGCCGGTGGCCCTGGCCCAGCTGAAGGAACTGCACGTGCGTGTGGCTGACGCACCGGGCAAGGGATAGCGGCTGGTGGCGACCGAGCACGTCATCCTGCTGCATGGACTGTGGATGCGTGCCTTCGCCATGGGCCTGTTGCGCCGCCGCCTGATCGAGCAAGGCTTCCAGGTCCATCGCTTCGAATACATGAGCGTGGCCGGCACACCCGGGCGAGCCATCGTCCGTTTGCAGCGGAAGATGCGCGAACTGGCGCCGGGCCCGGTGCATCTGGTAGGGCACAGCCTTGGCGGCATGCTGGCGCTGCTGGCCTGCATGGATACCGACCTGCCGGACGGGCGCATCGTCTGCCTGGGATCGCCGCTCGCCGGCAGCGCCGCCGCGCGTGGCCTGATCAGCCATTGGGGCGGCGACCGCCTGCTGGGCAATGCCCGCGAATTGCTCGAGCACGGCTTTGAGAGCTGGGACGGGCCGCGCGCGGTCGGCATGGTGGCCGGCTATCTGCCCATGGGCCTGGGTTCGGTGGTGGGCGAACTCGCCGACGAACATGACGGTTCCGTGGCGGTGGCCGAAACCCGCCTGCCAGGCCTGGCCGACCATTGCCTGGTGGAAACCACCCATACCGGGCTACTCATGTCCGCCGAGGTGGCACGGCAGGCCGCGGCCTTCCTGCGCGACGGCCGTTTCATGGCCGCCCCCGCTGCGGCGGGGTAGGCCGGGGCGCCGGATGCACGTTTTGGAGTAAAATCCCCGCCTTCGCCACCTTGCAGCACGCAGGAACATCCCATGGGTAGAGGCCCGTCCATCGAAGGTCGCAAGAACGCCGAAGACGCCAAGCGCGCCAAGGTGTTCACCAAGCTGATCCGCGAAATCACCGTCGCGGCACGCTCGGGTGTGACCGACCCCGCCGGTAATCCGCGCCTGCGTTCGGCCGTGGACAAGGCGTTGTCGGCCAACATGACCAGGGACACCATCGAGCGCGCGATCAAGCGCGGCTCGGGTGCCGACGGCGGCGCCGATATGCAGGAAGTGCGCTACGAGGGCTACGGCCCCGGCGGCGTGGCCATCATCATCGACTGCGTCACCGACAACACCACGCGCGCGGTGGCCGATGTGCGCCACGCGCTCACCAAGCACGGCGGCAACCTCGGCACCAACGGCTCGGTGTCCTTCCAGTTCGCCCGCACCGGCGAAATCGTCTTTGCCACGGGTGGGGATGCCGCGCAGGAAGAGAAGATCCTCGAGGCCGCGCTCGAGGCCGGCGCGGATGACGTGGTGAACGAAGGCGGCATGAGCACCGTGCTGTGCGCCGGGGAGCACTACCATGCTGTCGAGGAAGGCCTGAAAGCTGCGGGCCTGAAGGCGGAAAGCTCGGACCTGGTCATGCGTCCGGCCAATCGCGTGGCCGTTCCTGCGGAAGTGGAAGAAACCCTGCGAGACCTCATCGATTGGCTCGAAGAACTCGACGATGTCCATGAGATCTATCACAACGCCGCGCTCTCAGCGCCGGTCGAAGGCTGAAGCGTCGCGGGTGGCCCACCCACCCGCATCGACCGCCAACACCATGACGCGCATCATCGGCATCGACCCGGGCAGCCAACGCACGGGCGTGGGGATAATTGACGTCACCGACGACGGCAGCCTTCGCCATGTGTTCCATGGCGCCTTGGCCGTGGCCGGCGAAGCCACCTTTCCACTGCGGCTGAAACGAATTTTCGACGAACTGCAAGCTATCGTGGGCACGCACCAGCCTACCGAGGCCTCGATCGAGCGTGTCTTCATGGCCCGCAATCCCGATTCGGCACTTAAACTGGGCCAGGCGCGCGGCGCTGCCATTTGCGCACTGGTCAACCAGGGGATCGTCGTGCACGAATATGCGGCCAGTGAAGTAAAGCAGGCAGTCGTCGGCGGTGGACGCGCCGACAAAAGCCAGGTGCAACACATGATCGGCATCCTGTTGTCGATCAAGGGGCCCATCCAGGCGGACGCCGCCGATGCCCTGGCGATCGCCGTGACCCACGCCCACACCCGCTCGAGCATCGAGCGGCTGGGTATTCCCCGCACCGCATGGAGGCGGCGCCGATGATCGGACGTTTACGCGGCATCCTGGTAACCAAACAGCCGCCCAGCCTGCTGATCGATGTCGGCGGCGTGGGATACGAGGTGGACGCTCCGATGTCCACCATCTACGAGCTTCCGGCCACGGGCAAGGAAGTGACACTCCTTACCCATCATGCGGTGAAGGAAGACTCCGTCGCGTTGTACGGCTTCATGCACGAGCACGAGCGCGCGTTGTTCCGGAACCTGCTTAAAGTGTCCGGCATCGGCGCCAAGATCGCGCTGGCGGTACTTTCGGGCGTATCCACCGACCAGTTCTCCCGCCTAGTGCTTGCCGGCGACGTGGTAGCGCTGACAAAAATCCCTGGCATCGGCAAGAAGACTGCCGAACGCATCGTGGTGGAACTGCGCGATCGCGTGGACGCCAACGGTATGACCCTTCCAGCCAACGGCTCAATGCCATCCGGCGCACCGCTCGATGCCGCCGGCGAAGCCACCGTGGCTCTACTGCAACTGGGCTACAAGCCAGTGGAAGTATCGCGCCTGGTGCAGAAAACCGCTGCCGACGGCGATGACGCCGAGGCTATCATCCGCAAGGCGCTACGCGCCGCGCTGGGGAATTGATCGTGCAAACCAACGAAACCCAACGCCATTCGCTGGCCGTGCTCGCGGCGGGTGCCGTTGGTGTCGTCTTCGGCGATATCGGCACCAGCCCGCTGTACGCGATGAAGGAAACCCTCGGCATGCATGGCATGCAGCCGGAACCTGTCGCGGTACTGGGCGTGCTTTCGCTGATTTTCTGGTCGCTGATCATGGTGGTGTCACTGAAGTACGTGACCTTCGTGATGCGTGCGGACAACAAGGGCGAAGGCGGCATCATGGCACTGATGGCGCTGGCCCAGCGCAGCATGGTGGGTCATTCGCGGGCCCGCTGGGTACTGGCGGCGATCGGTATTTTCGGAGCTTCGCTGTTCTACGGTGATGGCGTGATCACCCCGGCGATGTCGGTGCTCTCGGCGGTGGAGGGCCTGGAAATCGCAGCGCCCGGGCTCAGTACCTACATCATCCCGATCTGCGTGGGGATCATCCTGTTGCTGTTCGGCATCCAGCGCCACGGCACGCACCTGGTGGGCCGGGCCTTCGCGCCGGTGATGATCACCTGGTTCATCGTGCTGGCCGTACTGGGCGCGCGGCAGATCATCGCCCATCCCCAGGTGCTGTTGGCACTGAACCCGTGGTATGCGGTGGAATTCTTCCAGTCGCATGGCCGCGGCGCCTTCATCGCGCTGGGCGGCGTGGTGCTGGCGCTCACCGGCGCCGAGGCGCTCTATGCCGACATGGGCCATTTCGGCAAGCGTTCGATCCGCGTGTCGTGGTTCTTCTTCGTGCTGCCGTCGCTGCTGATCAACTACTTCGGCCAGGGTGCGTTGCTGCTGCACGACCAGAGGGCCATCGAAAACCCGTTCTACAAGCTGGTGCCGGAAAGCCTGTTGTACCCAATGGTGGTGTTGTCCTCCATGGCGGCGCTGATCGCCTCACAGGCGGTGATCTCCGGCGCATTTTCGATGACCCGCGAGGCCATGCAGCTGGGGTATTCCCCGCGCATGGCGGTCAAGCACACCTCACGCGAGATGTCCGGGCAGATCTTCCTGCCGTGGATCAACCGGCTGTTGCTGGTGCTGGTATTGCTGGCGGTGGTGGGTTTCCGCTCATCCAGCAACCTGGGCGCGGCCTATGGCATTGCCGTCACCGGCACCATGACCATGACCACCATGCTGGCCCTGGTGGTGGCGCGCAAGCGCTGGAACTGGAACTGGGCCGCTGTGATTTCCGTCGGCATCATCTTCCTCATCACCGACCTTTCCTTCTTCGGCGCCAATGCGCTGAAGATCGCCCATGGCGGCTGGTTCCCGCTGGTGCTGGGCGTGGTTATCTTCACCATGATGACCACCTGGCGCCGTGGCCGAGACCTGGTAGTACGCGAGATCAAGCAGTCCGGCCTGGCCCTGGCGCCCTTTATCGAGAATATTGCCGAGCACCCGCCGCTGCGCGTGCCGGGCACGGCGGTATTCCTCACCGCCAACCAGAATTCCGTACCGCACGCCATGCTGCATAACCTCAAGCACAACAAGGTGCTGCACGAGCGCAACGTGATGCTCACCGTCGACGTGCTGGAAACACCGGTGGCCGACAACGACGAGCGCCTGGACATCGTGGACATGGGCGGTGGCTTCTACGGCCTGCAGGTGCGCTTCGGTTTTGCCGAGGATCCGAACATCCCGCTCGCCCTGCAGCGCTGCCAGGCCAAGGGCCTGGGCTTCGACCTGATGGACACCACCTTCTTCCTGTCCCGCGAGACCATCGTCGCCGATGTCCGTCGGCCTGGCATGGCGTTGTGGCGCGACAAGCTATTTGCATTCATGGCGCGCAATGCGCTTCCTGCGACGGCGTTTTTCCAGATCCCCGGCAACCGGTTGATCGAATTGGGTGCGCAGGTGGAGATCTAGTCAGGTCGGGTTTTTCCTGGACCCACGGGCTCGACAGCCGTGTAGGGGAGCCTTTACAGCATGACCCGATATTGAAAGTCTTTCCCGGAGGGCATGGCTAAGATGGCCACGTCATCGCCGTTCGCCGGTGGCAACCGTACAGCCATTGGACAGGACATAAACATGAATCTGGGTAGCTTGCTTCCGAATGCCGCTTTGCAATGGGATGTGCTTGGTCATCAGTGCCAAATAAAAGCTTTTGAAGAGAACCTGAAGCCGCAAAGCAACGCCAATAAAAGTTTTTTGAGCAATCTTTTCACCGTGTCCCAGGGTGCGGTGGCCAGCATGGCCAGCGCGGCTGCCAGGAATCCAGCGTCGACGCTGGTTTTCGCCCTATTGGCAAGTCCATTGGCCGGGGCCAACGCCAAACCCTTTTCCACGACCACCAAGGAAATCGCCACGGCGTTTGATGGGTGCTGGGGGCGCCATCGCCATGACGACTTTTCCTTGGCATATTCAAAGGTCAGGTGCCTGGGAGAAATGGCAAGCGATATCTGTTCCGACAGGGAATTTGGCACGTCAAGCAGATACAACTTCGGTGCAGGGCAAGACAAGTTTTTTGATACAGAACACGATATATGTATAAAACTCCTGGGTCGATCCGCTGGAGTCAATACCGTTCTTCCCTCCAGGTACAAGGAACTCGCCGACATCTTTGAAGATGTCATAAAGGACGTCACTGCCAATCTGGACGACAGGGAGAATATTGATTTCTTCGACGCTGAAGAAATTATTGAACGCTATGAACTTCTGGGCGAGGTCGATGACTCCATCATGGACTCGCGCGATGTATCGGAATGGGTTTTCAGGCATCAATCCGAACTCGAGCACAAAGGCTACGTCCATCCGCCCACACGCGCTGAATTCATCCACGCCGCGGATAATAGATACAAAGAGAGTGGCGATATAAAGGATTTCCAGACATATAAACGTGTACGTGCCGGCATCATGGAACTGGATCTGAAGCCTTACGAAAACGGCTATTACGGCAAGCTGATAAGCGCCATCTCGGCGAAACTGGGCGTATAGGGTGATCGGTTCCGGAACCGGTTGACCTGGCGAGACGCGCTCGGTAGGGGATCTTGCCTGGGTCACGTGGATCGGAGCGATTGGATGTCCCTGCGCCGCGCAAATACCCAATTGGCGAGGGAATACCCTTGTTAATGCCATAATACGGCGATGACCGACCGCATCGTCACTGCCGCTGCCGCCATGGACGACGAGGCCCTCGAGGCCTCGATCCGCCCGAAGCGACTGTCCGAGTATCTCGGGCAGCAGGCGGTACGTGAGCAGATGTCGATCTATATCGAGGCGGCGCGGCGGCGGGTTGGGGCGCTTGACCATACGCTGATCTTCGGGCCGCCTGGACTGGGCAAAACTACCCTTTCCCATGTGATCGCAAATGAGCTGGGTGTGAAACTGCGCAGCACGTCCGGCCCTGTGCTGGAGCGGGCAGGCGACCTCGCAGCCCTGCTGACCAACCTTGAACCCAACGACGTGCTGTTCGTGGATGAAATCCACCGCCTTTCCCCCGTGGTGGAGGAAGTGCTGTATCCGGCGATGGAGGATTTCCAGATCGACATCATGATCGGCGAAGGCCCCGCGGCCCGCTCGATCAAGCTCGATCTGCCCCCCTTCACCCTGATCGGGGCGACCACACGCGCAGGCCTGCTTACCGGGCCGCTGCGTGACCGTTTCGGCATCATCCAGCGGCTGCAGTTCTACGACGTGGACGAACTCACCGCTATCGTCCGCCGTGCCGCGCGCATCCTCAGTATCGAATGCGCGCTGGAAGGGGCGGTGGAGATCGCCCGCCGTTCGCGTGGTACACCGCGCATCGCCAACCGGCTGCTTCGCCGGGTACGGGATTTCGCTGAAGTGCGAGGCGACGGCATCATCACCCACCTGGCAGCACGCGCAGCCATGGACATGCTCCAGGTGGACCAGGAGGGCTTCGACGATCTCGACCGCCGCCTGCTGCACATCATCATCAACAACTTCGAGGGTGGCCCGGTGGGCGTGGAGTCGCTGGCCGCGGCCCTCTCGGAAGACCGTGGCACGCTTGAAGACGTGGTTGAGCCGTATCTTATCCAGCAGGGCTTCCTGATCCGCACCGCCCGGGGCCGCATGGCCAGCGCCAGGGCGTGGCGGCACCTGGGCCTGACGCCGCCGCCACGGCAGCCGCAGGCGCCGGACCTTTTTGGCAGCGACGAGGCATGAACGGCGCATTTTCGTGGCCGGTCCGCATCTACTGGGAAGATACCGACGCCGGTGGCGTGGTCTACCACGCCAGCTACGTCCGCTTCCTGGAACGGGGTCGTACCGAGTTCCTTCGGGCCGCTGGCATGGACCAGATTCGCCTCAGCCAGGACACCGGTCTTGCCTTCGTGGTGAGGGAAATGACCCTGGATTTCCTCCGCCCGGCCCGACTGGATGATGAACTGCTGGTCACGGTGGCGGTCAAACAGCGTCGTTCAGCCAGTATTCTTTTCGCCCAGGAGATTCACCGGATCGACGGGACGCCGCTACTGCGCGCCACGGTCCGGGTCGCCTGTGTGGAGCTTGCCTCCATGCGGCCGGTAGCGATTCCCCCCGATCTATTTCCCCATTCCCTTGTCGTTGCACCCGCTGGAGAGACCTGATCCGATGAACGGTGGACTGAACGTATTCAAGCTGGTCACCGATGCCAGCATTCCCGTGCAGCTGGTCATGTTGTTGCTGCTGGTGTTCTCGTTCCTTTCCTGGGTGATCATCATCCGCAAGTACTCGCAGATGAAAGTCGCCCACGACAATGCCGAGAGCTTCGAGGAGCGCTTCTGGTCGGGCGCGGACCTTGCCGGCCTGTACCGCGAGGTGAGTGCCCGCGGCGATCACGCCCACGGCCTGGACAACGTCTTCGAAGCCGGTTTCCGCGAGTTCGCCCGCCAGCGCAAGAGCCGCGGCGGCGATCCTGTCCGCGTGGTCGAGGGCGCCGAGCGTGCCATGCGCGTGGCTGGTACCCGCGAAATCGGCAAGCTGGAACAGAACCTGGAATTCCTCGCCAATGTCGGTTCCATCAGCCCCTACGTGGGCCTGTTCGGCACCGTCTGGGGCATCATGGGCGCCTTCCAGGGCTTGGGGGAAATGAAGGACGTCACCATTGCCGTGGTGGCCCCGCACATCTCCGAGGCATTGATCGCCACGGCCATGGGCCTGTTCGCCGCCATTCCCGCGGTGTGGGCCTACAACCGCTACGCCAACAAGGTCGAGCGCATCGCCTCGCGCTACGAGGTCTTCCAGGAAGAATTCTCATCCGTGCTGCAGCGGCAGATCCAGTCTTCCGACGACCTGGCCTGAGCCGGCGGGAGCCGATAACCCTATGCGCCATGCAACCAAGCGGGTCAAACGAAAGCTGAAGTCCGAGATCAACGTCGTGCCTTACATCGACGTCATGCTCGTGCTGCTGATTATCTTCATGGTCACCACGCCGATGATGAACCTCGGGGTGGACATCCAGCTGCCGCAGACGGAAGCCAAATCCCTCAAGGACAAGAAAGACCCGGTCGTCATTTCAGTGGACGAGGGCGGCCAGCTATACCTCACCTTCGAGGGCACCAAGCGGCAGCCCACCGACATCGACGGCCTGCGCACCAAGATCACCGCCTTCCACGATGCCAACCCGGAGTTGCAGGTGTTGATCGCCGGCGATGAGCGCGTGCCGTACGGCAAGTTCTACGAGATCCTACCGATCCTGCAGACTGCCGGTGTCTCCAACATTGGACTGATGAGCCAGCCGCAGTCGGGCGGGAAGAATGGAAAACCCTAAGGGCACGCCCAAGGCGGTGGTCCTTGCCGCCATCCTGCACCTGGGCATCGTCGCCTTCCTGTTCCTGGCGATCCTGCCGTGCTCGCGTTACGCCGGCTTCTTCGACATGCTGGGCTTGCCTGCGTCGTGGAACCCGATCACCTGCGAACGGCCGATCGAGCTGCCCGGCCAGATCATCAAAGCCATCCTGATCGGCCCCACCGGATCGCCGCCGCCGAAGGTTGCCAAGACAAAACCCGTCAAGGACGCAACCCCGCCGCCGCCCACACCGCCACCGCCCACTCCGCCGCCGCCGGTCAAGCCGCCTGATCGCGAACTCCCGCCGCCGCCGAAGCAGCCGGACCTGAAGGATCAGGAAAAGGTGGTCGAGGACGCCCTGCAGAAGGCCGAGGACGCCAAGAAGCTCCAGGAAGAAAAGCAGAAGCAGCAGCAGGCCGAGCTCGACGCCCAGGCCGCCAAGGCCAAGAAGCAGAAGGAAATCGACGAGCTCTTCAACAAGCTGGACGCGGCGCAGGCCGCGACCAAGAAGGCCGACGCGTCCAAGAAGCAGGCCCAGGACAAGGCCCAGGAGCTCAAAAACGCCTCCAACGACGCCCTGCCGGACCTGCCCAACGCCGACCAGAAGCAGACCGGCACCAACGGCGCCGATACCGGGCTCGTGGGTCGCTACCAGGCCGCCATCCAGAATGCGGTGACCCAGCACTGGATCCAGCCCGATACGGTCCAGTCCGGGACCTCCTGCAAGGTGCACGTCACCCAGATCCCGGGCGGCGATGTTCTCAGCGTCAGCGTGGATTCCAGTTGCCCGTACGATGCTGCCGGTCGCCAATCCGTCGAAAACGCCGTGCTGGCCGCCAAGCCCTTGCCCTACCAGGGCTTCGAAACCGTCTTCCAGCGTGACATAACCATCACCTTCAGGCCGCAATGATCCCGCCCATGCGAAAACTGACCCATCTCCTCGCCTTCGTCCTTGCCGCCGCAGCCGCCTTCGTGGCGGGCCCCGTGGCGGCCCAGTCGCTCAATGTCGACATCACCCAGGGTTTGAAGTCTGCCACCCCGATCGCCGTGGTGCCGTTCGCCCAGGCCGAGGGTACCCCGCTGCCCACCGATGTCGCCGACGTCATGCGGGCCGACTTCAACCGCTCGGGCAAATTCCGCGCCCTGGACAAGAAAGACATCGTCGAGATGCCTTCGAAGGGTGCGGACATCCAGTTCGCCACCTGGCGCCTGCTCAAGCAGAATTACATCACCGTCGGCCGCATCGTCGATGCCGGCGGCGGCATGCTGCGGGTGGAATACGAACTGTGGGATGTCAACCGCCAGCAGAGCCTGCTGGCCCAGGCCTTTACCGCCCCGGCGGGTGACCTGCGCGGCGTGGCCCACCAGATTGCCGACCAGATCTATGAAAAGATCACCGGCGTCCGTGGCGCCTTCTGGACCCGCATCGCCTATGTCACGGCCGTGGGCCTGGGTCGCAACGCCGCCTATTCGCTGATCGTGGCCGATTCCGATGGCTACAATCCGCAGGTCGTGGCGCGCTCAAAGGAATCCCTGCTGTCGCCAGCCTGGTCGCCGGACGGCCGCAAGATCGCTTACGTATCCTTCGAAAGCGGCAATTCGGCCGTATACGTACAGGACATCGGTACCGGTTCGCGCACCTTGCTCGCCTCGCACCCCCGCGGCATCAACAGCGCGCCGGCGTGGTCGCCGGACGGCAGCAAGATCGCTGTTTCCCTGTCCTACGTGGGCAATCCGGAGATCTTCGTGATCGATGTCGCCTCCCGTCAGGAGCGCCGGGTCACCAACAATGTATCGATCGACACGGAGCCCGTATTCACCCCGGATGGCCAGTCGATCATCTTCACCTCCGACCGCTCCGGCAAACCGCAGCTTTACCAGACCTCGGTGGCCGGCGGAGACGCCCAGCGCATCACCTTCAGCGGTGGTTTCAACGCCAGCGCTTCGGTCAGCTACGACGGCAAGCAGATTGCCATGGTGCAGGGCAACGGGAACGTGTATCGTATTGCCATCATGGATCGTAGTCCTGGCGGTCAGGTGCGCTACGTTTCGCCGGGTAACATCGACGATTCGCCCAGCTTCGCGCCAAACGCCGGGATGCTTCTTTATGCTGCATCGCAGGGAACCCGCGGTGTGTTGTATGCGGTATCGGCCGATGGCCTGGTGCGCCAGCGCCTGGTTCTGTCGGATGGCGATGTCCGCGAACCGTCTTGGGGACCTTACCGGCAGCGTTGACGCCCAAGGCGCGCCAGGCGCGACGGGGCGGGATACACGGCAGGCGCGGAATTCCGCGCCTTTGCCATGAGAGAATTTGGCGGTTGGCTTTAGAAGGTCATCTGCGAAAGCGTGGGCAGGGGTGCGGGACAGCGCCTCGCCAGCGCCAGCTTTAAAAACAACAGCCGGACCACCGGCGAGCCTGTCCCAAAAAGAAGAAACCGACTGTCGGATCCCAAACTGTTGAAGGAACGTCCCATGAATAAGACCGTTCGCGTCACCCTCGTCGCCCTGTTCTGCGTTGGCGCGGTGGCCGCTTGCTCGAAGAAGGCTGTCAAGACTCCGCCGCCGCCGCCGCCGGCAGAGTCGATGCAGACCGCCCCCCCGGCCACCGAAGGTGCTTACACGCCGGAGTCGCTCGATACCGTCGACTGCCTGCGCCAGCGCACCGTGTACTTCGACTTCGACAGCAACGAAGTGAAGCCGGAATACCAGGCTTTCCTCGCCTGCCACGCCAAGTACCTGCGTGATCGTCCGTCGGCCCAGATCCGTCTGACCGGCAACACCGACGAGCGCGGCACCCGCGAGTACAACCTGGGCCTCGGCGAGCGCCGTGGCAATGCTGTCCAGGGCGTGCTGGCTGGCCAGTCGGGCCAGGTCACCGTCGTCTCGAAGGGCAAGGAAGATCCGACCTGCCGCGAGCACAACGAAGACTGCTGGTCGAAGAACCGTCGCGTTGAGATCGAATACACCGCGAAGTAATGATGGTGTTGTCCAGGAACTACCTGGCCACATGCAGCGTGGCGGCCCTCATGGCCGCCACGTTGTTTGGCTGTGTTTCACCCGTGCAGGCGCAAGACACGCGTCTATCCCTGGCCGAGCGCGTCAGCCGCCTTGAACAACAGGCGCAGGCCAACCAGGCCAATGCAAGCACGGTCAACCAGATTTCCGAACTGCAGCAGCAGAACGCCCAGCTGCAGGGCAAGATCGAAGAACTGCAGCACCAGCTGCAGACCATGCAAGATACCGGCAAGAGCCAGTACGTGGACCTCGACACCCGCTTGGGGCGTCTTGAGGGCAACCGTCCGGCCGCTGCGCCTGCAGGCGCACCTGGCGCGGGCACCGGAGCGGCGTCGGCCGCTACCACACCCACGCCGGCATCCGCCGACAGCACGACCGATGACATGATGGCCCCACCCCCACAGCCAGCCTCGATCGCCCCCGTAGGCGGCCGTAGCGCTGCACCGGCTGCTGCCGCCAAGGCGCCCGCCCCGAAGGCGGTCGACCCCGCCCAGCAGACGGCGTACAACGCGGCCTTCACTGCCTTGCGCGGCGGTGACTTCGCCACGTCGGCCAAGGGTTTCAAGGATTTTCTCACCAGGTACCCGGATAGCCCGCTGGCACCCAATGCCTACTACTGGCTGGGTGAGTCGTACTACGGTGCCACCAACTATTCCGTCGCGCTGGAAGCCTTCAAGCGCCTGGTCGGCCATTGGCCCACCAGCGAGAAAGCGCCCGATGCACTGCTGAAGATGGGCTATTGCCAGCAGCTGCTCAAGCAGCAGAACGAAGCGGTGGCCACGCTCAAATCGGTGTCAGTGAAGTATCCCGGCTCCAAGGCCGCGAGCCTTGCCGCCGAACGGCTGCGCCGCATGCAGCAGCCGGCGAACTAACGGGCCCATAGCGATGAACGCCGAGGCCCCCGTGGCGAACGTGGTGGCCCACCGGGCCGACCGCCTGCGCATCACCGAGATCTTCCACTCCATCCAGGGTGAAGCCGATGCCATCGGCTGGCCCACGGTATTTGTGCGCCTTACCGGGTGCCCGCTGCGCTGCGTGTGGTGCGATACCGAATATTCCTTCCATGGCGGCCAATGGCACGACATCGATGCCATCCTCGCCGAGGTGGCAAGCCATGGCGCGCGACACGTATGCGTGACCGGCGGCGAGCCGCTGGCACAGAAGCGCTGCCTGGTATTGCTCAAGAAGCTTTGCGACGCCGGCTATGAGGTGTCGCTGGAAACCTCAGGCGCACTGGATGTATCGGCGGTGGACGCACGCGTGCGCAAAGTGATGGACCTCAAACCGCCCGATTCCGGCGAGAGCGCGCGCAACCTGTGGTCGAACCTGGCTCACCTGTTGCCCCACGACCAGGTGAAGTTCGTCATCGCCAGCCGTGGCGATTTCGAATGGTCGCGTGATGTCGTCGCCGAGCATGCGATCGACCGCACCTGCATGGTGCTTTTCTCCCCCGTCCACGGCAAGGTAGATCCCCGCGAACTCGCTGAGTGGATCCTGGCCGAACGCCTGCCGGTGCGTTTCCAGATGCAGCTGCACAAGCTGTTATGGAACGACGCCGCGGGCCACTGATCGAGTCGACTGATGAATGAAGTGAATCAACCCCGCGCCGTGGTGCTGGTATCCGGCGGCATGGATTCAGCCGTCACCATTTCCCTGGCCCGGGAGCAGGGTTTTGAAGTATTCGCCCTGAGCGTGGCCTACGGCCAGCGCCACAATTCCGAACTCGCCGCCGCCGCCCGCGTGTCCGGCATGCTTGGCGCCGCTGCGCACAAGACGGTGACAGTGGACCTGCGCAGCATCGGTGGCTCAGCGCTCACTGCGGATATCGACGTGCCGGAAGAGGGCGGGGAGGGCATCCCGGTGACCTACGTGCCGGCCCGCAACACCATCATGCTTTCCATTGCGCTCGGGTGGGCCGAAGTGCTCGGCTCCATCGACATCTTCTGCGGCGTCAATGCGGTGGATTATTCAGGTTACCCCGACTGCCGCCCCGCCTTCATCGATTCGTTCCAGGCCCTGGCTAACATCGCCACCAAGGCCGGGGTGGAAGGCCACCGGATGACCATCCACGCCCCGCTGATGGCCATGAGCAAGGCTGACATCGCCCGCGAGGGTACGCGCCTGGGTATCGACTTCAGCCAGACGGTGAGCTGCTACCAGGCCGATGCACAGGGCCGTGCCTGCGGCCATTGCGACGCCTGCCGGCTGCGCCGCCAGGGCTTCGAGGCTGCGGGGCTACCTGATCCCACCCGCTACGTGTTGTGACTAGCGAACCCAACCAGTTAAACTATCGGGCTATCGCTCCGGGCCGTTAGCTCAGTTGGTAGAGCAGCGGACTTTTAATCCGTTGGTCGATGGTTCGAATCCATCACGGCCCACCATGCGTAGTAAGGGTTTCAGCGCAACGACCTGAATCCCGCGCGGACCTCCTCCGACAATAGCGCCGGCTGCTCCCAGGCAGCGAAGTGCCCTCCCTTGGGCAACCGGTTGTAGTGGACGAGCTTGGGGAAGGCGGCCTTGGCCCAACTCTGCGGCGCCTGATAGAGCTCGTCGGGAAAGGCGCTGACCGCAACAGGCACGGTGACGCCCTGCGGGGCGAAGAACGCAAGCTTGTTCTCCCAATAAAGACGAGCCGACGAGATCGCGGTACTGGTCACCCAATACAGGGTGATGTTGTCCAGGATGTCGTCCTTTGAAAGGCCTTCGGGCTTGCCGTCGAACACGCGTGCTATCAACTCGTAGCTGCGTGCATCGTGATCGATCATCCAGGCCGCAAGGCCAACGGGCGAATCCTCGATGGCGTACAAGGTCTGGGGCCGGAGCCTCATCTCGTTGGCATAGCCGAGCCCGGTCTTGTAGAAGAAATCAAGCTGCTCGTACGCGTGTCGTTCGTCGGGTGAGAGTCCGGCCGGCGGCGGACCACCTGTGTTCAGCGCTTTGCTGATCGAAGCCGGTACAGCGGAGGGCATGTTCAGGTGGATGCCCATGACATCCGACGGGGCCAGCACTGCCATCTGTTCGGTGACCGGATCACCCCAATCGCCACCTTGCGCTACAAAGCGTTGATAGCCCAGGCGATGCATCAATGTAATCCAGGCGCGGGCGATGCGAACCGGCTCCCAGCCAGGGGCGGTGGGTTTGCCTGAGAACCCGTAGCCTGGCAATGAAGGAATCACTATGTCGAACGCGTCTGATGCACTCGCCCCGTGTGCGGTGGGATTGGTCAGCGGATCGATGATCTTCAGCTGCTCGATGATCGATCCGGGCCATCCGTGCGTCACGATAAGGGGCAGGGCATTCTTTTCCTTCGAACGGACATGGATGAAATGGATGTCCAGTCCATCGATTTCGGTGGTGAACTGCGGCAGGGCGTTCAACCTCGCCTCGACCTTGCGCCAGTCGTAGTCTTTCACCCAATAGCTCGCCAGCGCCTTCATTGTTGCCAACTGAACGCCTTGCGACGTATCCGATACCGTTTCGCGACTGGGCCATCGTGTTGCGTTTATGCGCTTGCGCAGATCGACAAGTTCGGCATCCGGAACATGGATCTGGAATGGGGTGATGGCGGCGCCATGACTGGTGGTTTGTTTTGCAGTACTGCCCATGGCAATGGTCCTCCCGGTAAGTCCGAGCATGCCGAACGGGGCCGCGGCGAAGGTTACTGCCGCAGCACTTAATAGTTTGCGTCGCTCGGGTGACGGCGGCTTGGCGTCGTGTGACATGAGATCTCCTTGACGGAGGAAATCAGTCAGCCTGCCGCTAACCTGGACTTCCAGTAGTTCCTTCGCAATCAGAACAGACGCGACAGGGCGCGTCGATAGCACTTTGGTACTAGGTTCTGGCGTTCATCCCAGGCCCTCAGTACGCGATCGCTTTGGCGAGCTGGGCGGCAAGTGCCGCATTCTGCGCCTCAAGAAGTGCGGCGACGATTCTCCAAAGTGCGCCAATGACAAGGGCGGCAGCGCCGATGCCCCAGACCAGCAGTTGAGACGTGGTGGGCATGTGCAGCAGCCGTTCCTTGACACCGGCCATATCGACCTTGAGTTGCGATACATCAGTCTTTAGCTGCGATACGTCCGTCTTTAGCTGCGATACGTCGGCGTCGATGCGCGCGGTTGTCGTTTCGAGCTTCGTCAGTCGCTCGCAACACCATGGAATGGGCCGACCCTGTATGCCCGTAACGGCGGGTTCAAAATGAAACGGCATATTGCTGCGCGGAGGGATCGGATCGATGATCATGGCAAGGCGTCCTGCTGCGAAACGGTGTTGAGGTGACCGCCGCATTTGGCGAGCCACGTCGTGCATGGATTCTATCCGTCCCGCGAGATGCGTAAATGTAGGATTCGGCCGAAAATCAGCCGTCGGCTCCACGATCTGCCCCTGGCGCAGGCTGAAAATAGCGGGCAGGCGCCGAGGGCGCGTGGGCATCGCCCGATCATCACTTGCCTCACACCGCCTTGCAGTGCAGGATGCACGTGGGGAGAGGGTAAACATGACACGTTCAGAAACGATCCAGGGGCGGATCGCGCGCGTGCGCGGATTCGACGTGGAGTTGTTCGAAGACGGATTTTCACTCATCGACCGGGGCGACGTCGTGCTCAATCGTCGCTATGCCGGCTTGTCGATGTCCACGCACGCCGATGCCTTGCATTTTCTCATTGCCGAGGCTCGTGCCTGGGCGAAGGAGTGCCGCGGCCAGATGTAGTGGCCGCAAAAAAACGGCCCGGGTGCGAACCCGGGCCGTTCTCTCTCTCGCCACGCGAGCGCTTAAAACAGTGCCGCTGCCTTGGCCAGCGCGATGTATACACCGATCAGGAACGGGATGCCCACCGCGAGCCAGGCCAGCACGCCGATGACGCCGAACGGGCCGCGCGCCGCTGCGGCCAGCTTCGCTTCATCGGTCGTCGCCTCGTGTTGCAGCGAACGTTCGTGCGCGAGTTCAGCCTCGGTCATGTGGTATTTCGGGTTCACCGGTCGAACCATCGCATTGGCAATCAGGCCCACCAGCAGCAGCCCTGCCAGGATGTAAAGCGTGCGGTCGTATACCAGCGTGTTGGCCACGCCGGCCTTGAGTTGCGTTTCTCGAAGCGAAGCGATCAGCACCGGTCCGATCACGCCCGCTACCGACCATGCGGTGAGCAATCGTCCGTGGATGGCGCCGACCATCTGCGTGCCGAAGAGATCGGCCAGGTACGCCGGGACCGTGGCAAAGCCTCCGCCATACATCGATATCACCACGCATACGGTGATCACGAACAACGCGGCCAGGCCCATGTGGCCGAGCGTCGGCAGGATGCAATACAGGATGATGCCCAGGACGAAAAACACGAAGTAGGTGGTCTTGCGCCCGAGGTAGTCGGACGCCGAGGCCCAGGCCAGGCGGCCGACGCTATTGAAGAGGCTGATCAACCCCACCAGGCCCGCGGCGGCGGCGGCAATGGCAGCCTTCTGCTCGATGGTCAGGCCCGCGGTGCTGGAAGTCGACAGGCCCAGCAGCTTGCCGCCGAAGACCTCCTGGAACATGGGGCTTGCCATGGACAGCACCCCGATGCCGGCGGTGACATTCAGGCATAGCACGACCCAGACCATCCAGAATTGCGGTGTGCGCCAGGCGCGCGACAGGTGTACATGGTGGTTCGAGATCAGCCCTTCGGTTTTCTTGGGCTTGGGCACCCAGCCAGCCGGCTTCCAGCCATTGGGCGGTACGCGGAAGCCGAAGGCGCCCAGCGACATCGCAACCAGGTAGATCGCTCCCATCGTCATCAGGGTGGCGGCCACGCCCGACACGGTGCCGACGGTGAACACGGACATCAACTTCACCGCGATCGGGGCACCGATCATCGCACCGCCGCCGAAGCCCATGATCGCAAAGCCGGTAGCCAGGCCGCGCCGGTCGGGGAACCATTTGATCAGCGTGGAAACGGGCGTGATGTAGCCGATGCCCTGGCCGATGCCACCGATCAATCCACAGCCTAAGTACACCAGCCAGAGCTGGTGGATGGATACGCCGATGCCTCCCAGTACCAGGCCGCCTCCCCAGCACAGCGCGGCGTAGAAACCTGCCTTGCGTGGCCCGGCGTGCTCAAGCCAGCCGCCCCAGATGAAAGCGGAAATGCCCAACACGGCGATGAAGGTTTCGAACACATGGTTGACGGACGGGACCGTCCAGTTGCAGGTGCTGGTGAACATCTCGGCAAAGAAGCCCAGATTCGCGCAGGCAGCGGCATCGGTGCCTGAGAGCAGCTTGGTCATCGGCAACCAGAACACCGAGAAGCCGTAGGCCATGCCGATGGAAAGGTGGATGGCCAGCGCCGCGGGCGGCACCAGCCAACGGTTGAACTTCGGTCCGGCAACGGTGCGTTCCCGTGCCAGTATTCCCGCCTTGGCCGTGGCGTTCGACATGGTCTACCCCCTGATGGCAAGCACGCGGGCCCGTGTGGCCCACGAATCTGCCCATGGTAAATGGACGAGGGCCTGATGCCACCCGACCAAGGTCGAATCCCTCCGGTCATCGGCGGCTCGCGCCTATACTCACCCTCCCCCCGTCGAAGGAGACCCACCGATGAAGCGACTGATCATGAGCCTGGCGCTCGCCTCACTGGCCACGGCCACTGCCATGGCCGCCGATGCCCCGGCACTGCCGGTCACCAAGGCCCCGGCGGGCGCCGTGGTCTACATCGTTTCGCCCAGGGATGGCGCCACTGTCGGTCCCGAGGTCACCGTGGTCTTTGGCCTGAAGGGCATGGGTATCGCGCCGGCCGGGATGAAGAAGGAGGGTACCGGGCACCATCACCTGCTGGTGGATGTGGACACCCTGCCTGCTGCCGGCGTGCCCATTCCCAACGACGCCACCCATATCCACTTCGGCAAGGGCCAGACCGAAACCCAGTTGAAGCTGACCCCGGGCAGGCACACATTGCAACTGGAACTGGGCGACGAGAACCACATCCCCTTTGACCCGTCGATCGTGTCGAAGAAAATCACCGTCACCGTCAAATAGGCGGCGTCTCCATCGCAGCTGTCAGCATCGCCACCGCCGCGTCCACTTCGAAGGGACTGGCGCGCGGGTGCATCATCACGCAGCGATGATCGTCGCCATTGCTAACGCAGGTAATCGGCTCGAGCGGTCGGCCGTCGCTGGAATCGAACGGCGGCGGCATCGAATCGGTGAAGTCGCACCATTGCGGCACCAGCGCGCCATGGTCGGGGCCGCCGGCGATAATGCAGATCCATTTGCGCAAGTTTGCTTTTATCCCTAAGTCGAATGCTCCACCCAGCCGCGTAACGTAACCAACGCCGGAAGGAATATTTCGTTCATGGTGAAGGATTGCCGGAAACGCACACGGTTAATGATCAGCCCGCTGCCTTATCGAGGTTCTTGCTGATGACCTTGAGCCGTTTGCCCAGATCCTCGACCTCCGCGCGGCGTTGGGCGGTGCGGCGGTTCTCAGCTTCGCGTACCGCCATGTATGCACGGTTGGTGTCGCGGACTGCTGCCACCACGGCGGAGCAGGCATCTTCGGCCGTCGAGGCACGGGTAAAGAAGCGCAGGCGGTCGGCCAGCAATTCCAGCCGCATGCCTGGGTGTGCCAGCTCCACTTGCCGGGCCGATTCCACGAAGTATTGATGCCATTCGCGGTCCGGGGCGCCGGAAAGAACGGCACAAGCCTGGGGAAGGTGCTGCGGTTCGATCTGGGTGCTGTCGTCCACCGCCTCGAAGTGATCGATGGTGTAAGACTCAGCGTGCTGTCGATGGGCCATGTCGGGTTCCTTGCCGGATGCGGGCATGGTCGCTGCTGCTTCGTGGTGATGGCGTGCAGCATTCACCCGTCTTGCACGGCGGTCAGGACACGCTCTGCGCCACATCATGGCTAAACTGACGACCGTGACCTACCTCTCGCGCATGTTCTTTCGCCTGTATGCCCCGGCCACGTGCGTGGTGGCGTCGGGCGCGGCGCTGGCAGGCGTGGGCCGCCGGATGGTTGACGACCCTGCCGGCTCTGCCATCACCTTTACCGCCATGTCGGGCTACGCCTTGCTCATCCTGGCCGCCGCCCTGGTGTGGGTGTCCACCTTGCGGCTGTTGCGGTGGAAATCAGGGGTGGCGCCGAGTTGTTTTGTCTGCGGGTGCCTGCTCCAGGCCGAACGCGAGAGCCGACATGGCATCTCCCGCCGTTGCACCGGCTGCGGCAAGATCCACGCACGCAGCGGCTTGATCCGGGCGATGCGCTAGGGCTTCATGGCCGGCCGCGCAGGCGGCCCACCAGCAGCGGAAGCAGTGCCAGCAGGGCCAATGCCCCCATCGGTATCAATACGTGATGGTTCAGCAGCAAGCTGGCGTCCAGCCGCTGGCCTTGCGCCATGGCTACGTCCAGTCCCGCGCCAATGGATGTCTCGAACAAGGTGGTGACGGCCCCGCCTGCCGCCGTGGCACCCAGGAACAACCATAACGGGCAGCGCAGCCAGGCCAGGGCCACCGTCATGCCGCCGAAGGGCAGCACCGGGACCAGGCGCAGGAACAGGGTGTAGCTCACCGGATGGCTGTTGAAGCCATGGCGCAGCCGTTCGGCCAGCACCGGTGGATGCCTGGAGCCTGCACCGAAGGCATACCGGCTGGCCAGGAAAAGCAAAAGCGACCCAAGCACCAGGCCGATGGTGGAACACATGGCGCCATCGACGAGACCGAACATCAATCCGCCTGCAAAGATGATCACCACGGTGCCGGGGATGCCCGTTGATACCGCCAGCGTCAACAAGCCGATAAAGGCCAGGCGAGTGGACACCGGGCTCGCTGCCACCATCGCGTGAAGCATGTCCTGGTCGGCGACCAGGTTCGTGGGGCTCAGCCGGTCAAAGGTGCCGGAACCGAAAAGCACGATGCCGGTTGCCACCAGCAGGAGGAGGGGCAACGCGGCGCGCCAGCGGCTCAATACGCCGGGCCTTCCTGCCCGTAGACGGCCAATACCTTGCGGGCGTCGTCGCGAAGGATATCCGTACGTACCGCGATGCCGCGTCGTTCCAGTTCTCCCTTCCAGTCGGCGGGAAGCGGGCCTTCGTCGAACTCGGTCAGTTCTTCCACATCGGTCGAGCGTGCGCCGATCAGCAGTTCATCCACACCCGCCCATACCGTGGCGCCGTAACATTGGCAGCAAGGTTGCGAACTGGTGGCCAGGACATAACGGCCGCCGCCGTCATTCAGGCGAAAACGCTGCAGGCGCTGCTGCGCGCTCATGTAGGCCATGATTTCCGCGTGGGCCACCGAACAGTTGTGCGGCACCACCCGGTTGACCCCGGCAGCGACCACCCGCCCCTCGCCATCGAACACCAGGGCGCCGAAAGGGCCACCGGTACGGTGTTCAAGGTTACCCGCTGACAGCGCGATGGCCAGGCCGACCTTGTCTTCGTCCGACGCGTATACGTGTCGGTCATCGACAAGATCGTTGACCCAGACGGGGAGGGTCAGGTGGATCTGTGCCAGTAACATGGTCATCTCCCGGCCTGCTTCGCCCAGCTGTCGCGAAGGGTAACCACGCGGTTGAAGACGATCCGTGAGGGCGCGGCGTGGTCGTGCGAATCGGGCACGAAATAGCCCATGCGCTCGAACTGCACGCGCTGGTCCACGGCGAGGGTGGCGGCGGCCGGTTCCACATAGCCATGCACGACGCGCACCGATTCGGGGTTGAGGTGGTCTTCGTAGGTCTTGCCGTCGCTGTCGTCGTCGGGGTCGGCCACGTTGAAGAGGCGGTCATATAGCCGGATCTCGGCCGGAACGCCATGGTGGGCACTCACCCAGTGGATGGTGCCCTTGACCTTGCGGTCGGCGCCGGGCATGCCCTGGCGGGTTTCCGGATCAAGCGAACAACGCAGCTCCACCACGGCCCCGCCGGCGTCCTTGATCACTTCATCGCAGCGGATGATACCCACGCCACGCATGCGCACTTCGCCCTCGGGTTTCAGCCGGTGGAAACCCTTCGGCGGTACCTCTTCAAAATCTTCCCGCTCGATCCACACGCTGGCGCTGAAAGGCACCTGCCTTGTACCGAAGGATTCATCCTTCGGATGGTTGGGAAAGGTGAGTGTTTCCTCGTGGGAAGCATCCAGGTTGGTGAGGGTGACCTTGAGCGGATCCACTACACCCATGCGCCGTTCGGCGCGCGAGTCGAGGTCTTCGCGCACGCAGCCTTCCAGTACCCCCAGGTCGATCATGCTGTTCTGTTTGCTCACGCCGATGCGCTCCCAGAACAGGCGCAACGCAGCAGCAGTAAAGCCGCGGCGGCGGATGCCTGCGATCGTGGGCATGCGCGGATCGTCCCAGCCGTCGACGAGTTTTCCCTGCACGAGGTTCAACAGCTTGCGCTTGCTCATCACCGTGTAGGAAATGTTGCCGCGCGAGAATTCGATCTGGCGGGGCTTGCTGGGAACCGTGGGCAGGCCGGCCTCGACAAGGTGCTGCCACAGCGCTGGATGGTTGACCAGGTCAACCTTGTCCACGCACCAGTCGTACAACGGGCGGTGATCTTCGAATTCCAGCGTGCACAGTGAATGGGTGATGCCTTCAAGCGCGTCGGAGAGGCTGTGCGCGAAGTCGTACATGGGGTAGATCGGCCAGGTGTCGCCGGTGTTCTGGTGCGTCACCTTGCGAATGCGATAGAGGGCCGGATCGCGCAGGTTGATGTTGCCGGCGGCCATGTCGATCTTCGCGCGCAGCGTCTTTGCGCCGTCGGCGAATTCGCCTGCGCGCATGCGGCGGAAGAGGTCGAGGTTTTCATCCACACCCCGGTTGCGGAAGGGCGAGTTGCGCCCGGACTCGGTGAGCGTGCCGCGATACTGGCGCATGTCCTCGGGCGAGAGATCATCGACATAGGCGTCGCCCTGCTGGATCAATTTTTCGGCGGCCAGGTAGAACACGCCGAAGTAGTCCGAGGCGTGGCGAAGCTCGGACCAGTCGAAGCCGAGCCAGTGCACGTCGTGTTTGATCGCATCGACGAAGGCCGGGTCTTCCTTGGCGGGATTGGTGTCGTCCAGGCGCAGGTTGCAGGCGCCGCCGAATTCCTGGGCCAGGCCGAAGTTCAGGCAGATCGCCTTGGCGTGGCCCAGATGCAGGTAGCCATTGGGCTCGGGCGGGAACCGTGTGTGGATAAAGGTGTGCTTGCCCGTGGCCAGGTCCTCGCGAACGATCTGCCGGATGAAGTCACGGATTTCGCCCGTGGCGTCGTCGGTGGGGCCGGTTGGCAGGTGTTCGGTGGACATCGGTTCGTGTTCCAGGAGGACCTAAGACAAGCCTTCGATTCTACCCGGTCTTGCGCGGCATGGCCGCCGCGCGCTAGCGTGCAGCCATGCACATCGTCTATCGCGCCGTAAACATCTTCGACGCCCACCTGGTCAAGGATGCGCTCGAACGCGCCGAGATCCCGGCCTTCGTCAGCGGAGAGCTGCTTACCGGGGGGATCGGGCAGTTGCCGGTCTGTGACTTGCTGAACGTGATGGTGCCCGAGGCCTGTGCGGCCGCGGCCGAGTCGATCGTCCGCGCGGTAGATGCCGACCTTGCCGAGGCCCGCGCGGTGGCCAGTAGCGGCGACCTCGATTTCCCGGGACTGCTTCCCGTCTGAGTGTCACCGTCCTCGGTTATCGTGGGCGGGTCCCTCCCCACCACGATGAAGCCTTGCGATGGATGAGATCGAAGCGCTGGTCCGGCACGTGCCGGACTTCCCCCGCCCCGGCGTTGGATTCAAGGACATCACGCCCCTGCTGGCCAGCCCCGACGGCTTTGCCCGCTGCCTCGACCTGCTGTGCCAGCCATGGCGCGGCGCAGGCGTGGAGGTGGTCTGCGGCATCGAATCACGCGGCTTCATCTTCGGAGCTGCGATGGCGGCGCGGCTGGGAGCTGGATTCGTGCCCCTGCGCAAGGCGGGCAAGCTGCCGCCGCTCACGGTCGGCGTGGATTACGTGCTCGAGTACGGCATGGATCGGCTCGAGGCGCGCATCGACGCCCTGCGCCCGGGGCAGCGCGCGATCATCGTGGATGACGTACTGGCCACCGGCGGCACCCTGGAAGCCGGACGCCGCCTGGTGGAGCACTTGGGCGCCACGGTGGTGGGCGGTAGCGTGGTGATCGAACTGACCGCGCTCAACGGGCGGGCCCGCTGGCTGGGCGAAACCCCGCTGCACAGGCTTTTGAGCTACTGAACCACGATTGATTCGACGTAGATGATCTCGCACGCCCCCGCGCCTGAGTCGGTGCGACTGAGCGAGGTGTGCCACCCGTAGCCATCGCGGCGCTTGATGTCGACCAGGAAGCCTTCCACGTGCACCACCTGGCCCGGACGGATCCGCCCCAGCGCGCGTTTCACGCCGTCGTCCGCGGGGATCATGTGCATGTTCGCGCTCGATGCCACGATTTCCCCCTGGGGAATGGGAAATTGTTCGACGTGCCAATAGTAGAACCGGCCCGATTGGGAGATCTCGATGCGGCTCAACACCGATGTGTCGGACATCCGCCCCCACCCCATGGCAAGGTCCACCGGCACGATGGAGGCGAGGTCGTCGAAGGCATAGTCCTCGCGCGAAAGCACGCGGGCTGTCATCGAGAAATGGGCTCGCGTGGTCAGCACGACATCGCCGCGAACCAGGCTGGTGCCCTGGTCCTGGTCAAGATCCACCTGTACCGGCGCATCAGGCGCCAGCACGCCCGGCCCCGGATGGGCTGGGCGCTGATGCCACCAGTGAATCGCCCCTAAGACGACCACGACGGCCAGCAGGATCAGCACGATGCGCCGCATCGGATGGTCAGACGGCGATGTCGTGGTCGTCGAAGAGGTCGGCTGGAAGAGCGCGGATGACCTCCGCCACCCCATGCAGGAACGCCCCGGCGGCCGAGCTCTTGCGCCAGACCATGGCGATCCGGCGGCTCGGCGCGGGCTCGGCGAAGCGCAGCAGGCGCACGTGCCCGGTCTGCGCCACCGGCGGTTTCACCGACAGCGCCGGCAGCAGGGTAATGCCGACATTCGCCGCGACCATCTGGCGCAGTGTTTCAAGGCTGGTGGCGCGGAAGCCGGTCTTCTCCGTGGCACCGGCCATGTGGCACACCTCCAGCGCCTGGTCACGCATGCAATGTCCATCTTCGAGCAACAGCAGGCTCTGGTCGGCAAGATCGTCCATGGTGAGCTTGCGCGATTGCGTGAGCGCATGCTGCTCGGGCACGGCCAGCACGAACGACTCCTCGAAGAGGAATTCCGTATGCAGGCTGTCATCGTGCAGGGGCAGGGCGAGGATGCCGGCGTCAAGCGAACCTTCTCGCAGCATGTGCACGATCTGGTCGGATTTCTCCTCGCGCAGCAGCAGTTCCAGACGTGGGTAGCGCTCGCGTACCCGGGGCACGATGTGCGGCAGCAGGTAGGGGCCGAGCGTGGGGAAAATGCCCAGCCGCAAGCTGCCTGATTCGGGATCACGCGTGCGCTGGGCGATGGATTTGATCTGGTCGACCTCGGCCAGGATGCCACGCGCGCGACGGGCGATCTCCGCGCCGACTTCGGTAAGCAGCACATTGCGCGGGGCGCGTTCGACCAGTGAAACGCCCAGTTCGTCTTCCAGTTTCTTGATCTGGGTGCTCAAGGTGGGCTGGCTGACGAAACTGGCGTCGGCCGCGCGGCCGAAATGCCTGTGCTGGGCCAGGGCGACGAGGTATTGCAGGTCTCGAATATTCATAGTCTTAGTCTATCATAACTATACAAACAATTGATTTGCTGTATGTGAAGGCAGACGGTATAGTTCTCGTCTGCCGCATCACTGCACCCATTTCCCCAACCCTCCAGGAGTGCCACCCATGCTGAGCATCGGCGACAAGTTTCCCAAGTTTGACCTGACGGCCACGGTTTCGATCGAGAGCCTCGACAAGGCTTTTGCCCAGATCAACAACGACACCTACAAGGGCAAGTGGACCTTGGTGTTCTTCTACCCGAAGGACTTCACCTTCGTGTGCCCGACCGAGATCAAGGGCTTTGGCGACCTCAACAGCCAGTTTGCCGACCGCGACTGCCAGGTGCTGGCCGCCAGCACGGATTCTGAGTTCGTACACCTTGCCTGGCGCAAGGACCACAAGGATCTGCGCGACCTGCCGTTCCCCATGCTCGCCGACATCAAGAAGGACCTGACCTCGGCCCTGGGCATCCTGTCCGATGAAGGCGTTGCCCAGCGCGCGTCGTTCCTGGTGGATCCGGAAGGCATCATCCGCTTCGTCTACGTCACCGATGGTTCGGTGGGCCGTAACCCGGCCGAGGTGCTTCGCGTGCTGGACGCACTGCAGACCGACGAGCTGTGCCCCTGCAACTGGAGCCAGGGCGAAGAGACGCTCAAGGTAGCCTGATGTAACCGTCATGGGTCGCGCGCAATAGCTCCCTCCCCCGCGCGACGCGACCCACCCGAAGGGCGGCAAGGTGATCGCTTTGCCGCCCTTTTTTTGTCCAGAATTTACCTGAGGAGAAGAATTGACATGAGTCTTGCCGACCTCCGGGGTAGCCTCCCCGACTATGCGAAAGACCTCCGCCTGAACCTGGATTCGGTACTGACCGAAGCCGGCGCGCCGGGCCTTACCCAGAAGCAGATCGTCGTGATCGCGTTGGCCTCGGCCATTGCCTCGCGCCATGAGCCGCTCACCGCGGCGGTAGCCGAAGAAGCGGCTAAACATGCCAGCGCCGAAGAACTGGCCGGTGCGCGCGCTGCCGCCGCCATCATGGGCATGAACAATATCTACTACCGCTTCCTGCACCTGGTGGGCGACGAGGAATATTCCACGTTGCGCGCGGGCTTGCGGATGAACGTGATGGCAAACCCCGGTGGCGACAAGATCGACTTCGAACTGGCATCGCTTGCAGTGTCGGCGATCAATGGCTGCGGCAAGTGCCTTGAGTCTCACGAGAAGACCCTTCGCAAGCATGGCCTGTCGGCGCAGCCGATCCAGAGCGCCGTGCGTATCGCCTCGGTGGTGCACGCGGTGGCGGTGGCGCTGGAGCAGGCGAAGGCTGCCGGCTAGTTAATGAACTCAAGCACGTGATCGCAGCGAAGGCCTCGAGGCCGGGTTGTCGTTAAGTAGAAGGCCCGCGTCAGCGGGCCTTCTTTTCGACCTTCGCGCGGGCTGCGTCCGCCTTGGCGATGAATTTCCTTACGTCGGGATAAACCACTTCGCGCCAGCGGCGGCCGCTGAAAATGCCGAAGTGCCCGGCGCCCTTCACCGTGATGTGCTTCTTGTCCTTCTTCGCGATGCCGGTGCACAGGCCATGCGCGGCCTGGGTCTGGCCCTGGCCGGAAATGTCGTCCAGTTCGCCTTCGATGGTCAGCAGCTTCGTGCCGCCGATGGCCGACGGTGTCACGCGCTCGCCAGCCACGTCCCATGTGCCACGGGGCAATCGGTGTTCCTGGAAAACCACTTTGATGGTGTCCAGGTAATACTCCGCCGGCATGTCGAGCACGGCATTGTATTCGTCGTAGAACCTGCGGTGTGCATCGGCGTCGTCGAGGTCGCCGCGGCGCAGGTTTTCGTAGAAGTCCCAGTGTGACATCAGGTGCCGGCTTGGGTTCATCGCGATGAATCCGGCGTGTTGCAGGAAGCCTGGATAGACCTTCCGGCCCACGCCTGGATATTGCCACGGCACTTCATGGATCACCTGGTTGCGGAACCACGACAGCGGCCGCGTGGTAGCCAGGTCATCGACGCGGGTGGGGCTTTCGCGTGTATCGATCGGCCCGCCCATCAGGGTGAGCGACAACGGCGTATCCTCGCCACGCGCGGCCATCAGCGACACCGCCGCCAGCACCGGTACCGTAGGCTGGCACACCGACACCACGTGCAGGCGGCGCGCGCCGATGTGCCGGATGAACTGCTCGATGTACTGGACGTAGTCATCAAGACTGAATGTGCCTTCGTCCATCGGCACCATGCGTGCGTCGACCCAGTCGGTGACGTACACCTTGTGGTTCTGCAGCAGCGTCTGCACGGTGTCGCGCAGCAGCGTGGCGTGGTGTCCGGACAGCGGCGCCACCACCAGCACGACAGGGTCGTCCTTCAGGGCATCGATGACATCGGGCTTGTCGCTGAAGCGCTTGAAGCGAAGGAGCTTGCAGAATGGCCGGGCCAACGACTCCTGCTGCACGATGGCCACTTCCTGGCCCTGCGCATGCACGCTATGGATATTGAACTCGGGTTTTTCATAATCCTTGCCCAGGCGGTACATCAGTTCGCACCCGGCTGCCGCGCGCTGCGCGCCCGGCAGCATCGACAGCGCACTGCCGGCATCGCCGAACATGCGCGCGCTTGCTTCCGCCCAGTAGTTGAGCGGACTCAACATGGTGCGTTGCCATTCGTGCAGGAGGTAGAGCATCGACGGATTCACGGCCCTTGGGGGTGGCGCATTCTAGCCAGAAATGCAGGCCACCGTGCGTAACTGCCGTTCACGCAGCGCTTTTTTTACAGACCAGCAGGATTTCATCAACGCCCGTGGTGTCGATCATGCCGGGTTTAATGTCCAGTTTCCCCGCAAACCGCAGGCCCAGCGGCATGAACACGCGGTTGTACCACCACATGGCCCGGTCTCGCTGGTGGGTGAGAAAGTGCTGTCCCCAGGCCAGCAGGCGCGGCGATGACGGTTGCATGCCGTAAACGGCGCTGCGTTCGACGGTGAAGCCATGGGCAAAAAGCTTGGCCACGATGACGTCCGGCTCGTAGCGCCGGCAATGGCCGACGAATTCATCGAAAGCGTTCCAGGCCGATTCGTGCAGCGGTACCGACAGCAACAGATAACCGCCCGGGGCGGTGACCCGGGCAATTTCCGCGAAGGCCGCGTCGTCATCGAGCACATGTTCGACGATATCGAAAGCGCAGGTGAAGTCGAATGAAGCATCGGCGAAAGGCATGGCGCCGATCAGGCCGTGCGTGGTGCGCGCGCCGTGGTTGGACAGCTGGCGTAGCGCTGACTGGCTGAGGTCGAGGAATTGCGTGCCGTCCAGGGGCAGGCGGGGGCGCAGGCCGGGGGCCACCTCAAGGCGGCGTGGTGCGATCACGGCAAGTTCCTGCACCAGCGGCCAGGTATTGAACCGATCCGGGGCCACGAGCTTCGAATCCCGCCAGAGCGGTTCGTAGAACTCGCGGTTGCTGCGGATGAGTTCCGCTTCGCTGGTAGCGTGCACCGTCATGCCCTGCAGTGTGCAAGCCGCGGACCCCTGGCGTCTACCCGGAGTTTCCCTGTGCATGGAATTTACGCCAGGCGAGCCAGCATGCTGCCCGAGGCGATGTCGTGAAGGGCACGTCGACGTGGATCGACCAGCGCGGGCAAGAGCCACAGTGCCCAGCCGACCACCGGCGCCCACAGGGCCCAGCGCATGGTGCCAAGCATGAATATTCCCAGCCCCAGGAGGGGCAGCGCGCCCACGGTGAGTCGAACCAGGGCACGTCCCACGGGCAGCGGCGCGCCCTGGTCGGTACAGGCACGGATGCGCCACGGCCGCATGCCCAGGGTCTGGCCGCCACGGGTCCACGACACCAGGAAGTACGCCGCCACGACCAACCCCTGCAAGGGTTGGTACCACCAGGCGATCTGAGTGCCGTCAGTGACATGCCCGCCAGTGGCCAGCTGGCACAACAAGCCCACCACCATCACGATCGCCGTTACCGCCAGCGCGTCGTAAATGATGGCGCCGACGCGGCGCGCGAGGGATGCAGGCATGGGTTCGGTGGTCAAGGGCATTCCGGGCATGGGGCTTGCCGGGCAGGATGTAAGGCCACAGCATGCAAGGCATGAAGCAGCCAATCGCCGGCGACGAGCGGGTCGCCATTATCGCCCACGACGATGCGCAGGCAATCGCCGCCTTCGTCGAGCGCGTGTGGTCCGAGGACGGTTTGGCCGACCGCACGCTCGAAGCCTACCGCCAGGACCTGGAAGGCCTGGCCCGCTGGCTCGCCACCCGTGGACGCAACCTGGCCGTGGCAAGCCGCGAGGATCTTTCCTCGTATCACGCCGCGCAGCCGGTGTCGGTACGCAGCATGGCGCGCCGGCAATCCTCCTTCCGGCGTTTCTACGCCCATCTGGCGCGCAATGAACCCTCGCGCGAGAACCCCACGTTGCTGATGCAACGACCCAAGACTCCGCGTGGCCTGCCCAAGGCCCTGGCCGAGCGTGAGGTCGAGGCCTTGCTGGGTGCACCCGATGCCGGCACGCCACTGGGGCAACGCGACCGTGCCATGCTGGAGCTGATGTACGCCTCGGGTCTGCGCGTGTCCGAGCTGGTTCAGCTGTCGCTGGGCAACTACAACCCCCGGCAGGGCGTGCTGCGTGTCACCGGCAAGGGCGGCAAGGACCGCCTGGTACCGGTGGGGCAGGTGGCGCAGGAGCAGATCGACCGCTACCTGTCGACGGTGCGGCCGCTGCATCTGAAGCCCGGCTCGCGGCCCGACCCTCTATTCCTGTCGGTGCGCGGGCAGGGCATGACACGGCAGATGTTCTGGACCATCGTCAAGCGCTACGCGCTGGTGGTCGGTATCCTGGCCCGGCGTGTCTCGCCCCACGTACTGCGTCACTCGTTTGCCACACACCTGCTCAACCATGGCGCGGACCTGCGCGCGTTGCAGATGTTGCTGGGCCACAGCGCGCTCAGCACCACGCAGATATATACCCTGGTTGCCCGCGAGGGGCTGAAACGGCTCCACGCCCAGCACCATCCGCGCGGCTGATGCGCATACCGGGTGTGCGACAATGGATGCCCGCAGGCCGTGCAGGACGCACGACGCCGGGTTCGCAAGGGGTGTCGGGCCTCCCGGTTGCGCGGGAAGCCCCGGAAAGCTGGAGTTTTTTGATGTTGAAGACAACGCTGTTCACATTCGCCGCCAGCATGGCCCTGGTGGCCTCGGCGCATGCCGCCGACGGCAACGAGAAAACCGTCCGCGACGCCGTGCAGTCACTCGGCCACGACATCCAGGTCGACAGCGTCGAGCCCTCGCCCATGCCAGGTGTCTACCAGGTGATGGCATCCGGTCGCCTGGTCTATGTGAGCGCCGACGGCAAGTTCATGATGAATGGCGACATCATCGACATCGGCAAGAAACAGAACCTCACCGAAGCGGCCTGGGCCAGCACGCGCCGCGCGGCGTTGGCCAAGGTGGACGACAGCCACAAGCTGGTGTTCGCACCGGCCAAACCGAAATACACCGTCACCGTGTTCACCGATGTCGACTGCGCGTATTGCCGCGAGCTGCACAAGCACATCGATGAATTCAACAAGCAGGGCATTGCCGTGCAATACCTGTTCTGGCCGCGCACGGGTGTCAAGACCACCGCCGGCAACGACACGCCCTCGTACACCCGCGCCGTATCGGTGTGGTGCGCCGCCGACCGCAAGGCCACGTTCAACGCGGCGATGAAGGGTTCGGATGTCGGCAAGGCCAGCTGCACGAATCCCGTGGCCGACGATTTCGCCCTTGGCGAGAGGCTGGGCGTTTCCGGCACGCCCACCATCATGTTCGAAGACGGCACCACCATCCCCAGCTATGTCACTCCCGACCAGCTGCTGGCCGCCCTGCGCCAGCGCGAGGCGGGAAAGCCGCTTGACGTGAGCACGGCCGGCGGCAGCGATTGACGTCCCTGTGCGCCGGGTGCGGAAACGGCGCCCGGTGCTGCCTTGCAGCATGCTGTAGAATGGCGGTTTTCCCCTTGTCCTTCCCGCTCGCATGATCGCTCTCGACGGGCAAAGCGCCCTTTCGCCATTTCGCCTGGAACGCCTGAACGCCCGCCTGGATGCCTTGCACCATGGCACCCGCGTCCAGGCCGCCTGGCACGTGTATTTCGTCGACGCTGCCGTCGCACCGGCGGGTGAGATGCGCGCCCGGCTGCTGCAGGTGCTCGAAGCGAAGGACACCACGCCGGAACCGGCCACCTTCTGGGTCGTGCCGCGTCTGGGCACCATTTCGCCGTGGTCAAGCAAGGCCACCGATATCCTGCATGGCGCCGGATTCGATATCCACCGGGTGGAACGTGGCATGGGCTGGCTGATCGCCGGCATGCCCGACGCAGCCCACGCCGACCACCCCTCGTTGATGGCGGCGCTCCACGACGCCATGACGCAATCGGTGCTGTCGTCGATTGATCTGGCCAGCGGCCTGTTCCTGGCCGGCAAGTCCGGTCCACTCGGCCGCATCGAGCTTGGGTCCGATCCGAAGGCCGCGCTTGCCGAGGCCAATCGCACGCTGGGCCTTGCCCTGGCAGACGACGAGATCGACTACCTCGTTGCCAACTACGCCGAGCTCGGCCGTGCACCGACCGACGCGGAACTGATGATGTTCGCCCAGGCGAACTCCGAACATTGCCGCCACAAGGTATTCAACGCCTCGTGGACGGTGGATGGCGAGCCACAGGATAAATCCCTGTTCGCCATGATTCGCAACACGCACGCGCACTCGCCCGCGCATACGCTTTCCGCCTACAGCGATAACGCCGCCGTCATCGCCGGCAATACGGGCTTCCGCCTGATCGCCGATCCGAAAGACAACATCTGGCGTCGTCACGAAGAGTCGATGCCCTACGCGATCAAGGTGGAGACGCATAACCATCCCACGGCGATCGCGCCCTGGCCGGGCGCGGCCACCGGCGCCGGCGGCGAGATCCGTGACGAAGGTGCCACCGGTCGCGGCGGCAAGCCGAAGGCGGGCCTCACCGGTTTTTCCGTGTCGCACCTGCGCATCCCGGGCCTGCCGCGTCCGTGGGAAACCGACCGTCCGTTGCCACCGCGCATGGCATCGGCCTTCGAGATCATGCGCGACGGTCCGCTCGGCGCCGCTGCCTTCAACAACGAGTTCGGCCGGCCTGCGCTGGGTGGGTATTTCCGCACCTTCGAGATCGAGGGCGGCACGCCGGGTTTCCGGCGGGGCTATGACAAGCCGATCATGATCGCCGGCGGCCTGGCCACCTTGCGACCGGGCCTGGTGCAAAAGCATGAACTGCAACCCGGCAACAAGGTGATCGTGCTCGGCGGCCCCGCCATGCTGATCGGCCTGGGCGGCGGTGCGGCGTCATCAGTGGCATCGGGCAGTTCCAGCGCGGAACTCGATTTCGCTTCCGTGCAGCGCGACAACGCCGAGATGGAACGCCGCTGCCAGCAGGTGATCGACCAGTGCTGTGCGCTGGATGATGCCAGTCCCATCGTCAGCATCCACGACGTGGGCGCCGGTGGTCTCTCCAACGCGATCCCCGAATTGCTCAACGACTCCAGTGTCGGTGGCGTGATCGACCTGGCCGCCATTCCCTGCGACGACCCGCAGCTCTCACCGATGCAGGTGTGGAGCAACGAGTCGCAGGAACGTTACGTGCTGGCCATCGAGCCTAAAGACGTCGAGGCCTTCCTTGCCATGTGCGCGCGAGAGCGCTGCCCGGTGGCCGTGGTGGGTGATGCCACGGCCGAGCGCCGACTGGTGTTGCGCGATTCGCGCGACGGCGCGGTAGCCATCGACTTGCCGATGGAAGTGCTGTTCGGCAAGCCGCCACGCATGCACCGCGACGCCACGCGCAAGAAGCCGCGTATCGACCTGGTGCCCGATCTATCGGGCATCGGCATGGACGAAGCCCTGCGCCGCGTGCTGCAGCTTCCCACCGTGGGCAGCAAGAACTTCCTCATCACCATCGGCGATCGCACTGTCGGTGGCCTCAATGCCCGCGATCCGATGGTCGGCCCGTGGCAGGTGCCCGTCGCGGACTGCGCCGTCACGCTTTCGGACTTCGATGGCTACACCGGCGAGGCCATGGCCATGGCCGAGCGAGCCCCCGTGGCCCTGCTCAGCAGCGCTGATGCCGCGCGCCTTGCGGTGGGCGAAGCGATCACCAACCTGGCTGCCGCGCCGATCGACGACCTGGCCCAGGTGCGCCTGTCGGCGAACTGGATGGCCGCCGTAAACCATACCGGCGACGACGCCGCCTTGTTCGACGCGGTCAAGGCGGTGGGCATGGAGCTTTGCCCGTCGCTGGATATCGCCATTCCCGTCGGCAAGGACTCCCTGTCGATGCAGACGGAGTGGACCCACGAAGGCGTCCTCCAGCGCACGGTGTCGCCGGTGTCGCTGGTGATTACCGGGTTCGCGCGCGTCAGCGATGCGCGCCGCGTGCTTACGCCCCAGCTGCGCATGGACCGGGGCGATACCGAGTTGTGGTTGATCGACCTTGGCGCCGGTCGCGACCGCCTGGGCGCTTCGGCGCTCAGCCAGGTGTTCAATCGTCTCGGCGGCGTGCCGCCCGATCTCGACGACGCCGCCAAGCTCCGTTCGTTCTTCGAATTCATCCAGGAAGCCAACCGCTGCGGCCTGCTGCTGGCCTACCACGATCGTTCCGACGGTGGTGCCATCGTCACCGTGCTGGAAATGGCCTTCGCCGGCCGCTGTGGCCTGGAGATCCGCCTGGACGGCTGGGCCGAGGCTACCTTGCGTGCCCTCTTCAACGAAGAGCTCGGTGCCGTCGTGCAAGTGGCCTCTGCCAATCGCGAGGCCTTCGAGGCCCTGCTGGTGAAACACGGCCTGGCGGCTATCAGCCACCCGATCGGCCGGCCGAAGGAGAAGCTCGGCATCAAGCTGTACCTGGGCGGCGATACGCTGTTCAAGTGGAACTGGACGGAACTCTTCTCGCTGTGGAACGAAACCAGCTACGCCATGCAGCGGTTGCGCGACAACCCGCAGTGCGCCGATTCCGAAAGCGAGTGGCGGCGCGACGATGCCGATCCGGGCATCACGACCAAACTTACCTTTGATCCGGCCCAGGATATTTCCTCGGCGTACCTCAACCTGGGCAAACGTCCGCGGGTAGCAGTGCTGCGCGAGCAGGGTGTGAACGGCCAGGTGGAAATGGCCGCCGCCTTCGACCGTGCCGGTTTCGAGGCGGTCGACGTGCATATGTCCGACCTCGCCGCAGGCAGGACGACCCTGGACGGCTTCCGCGGCATGGCTGCCTGCGGCGGGTTCTCCTACGGTGACGTCCTGGGCGCCGGCCGCGGCTGGGCTACGTCCATTTTGTACAACACCCTGCTGCGCGACCAGTTCGAGGCCTTCTTTGCCGAGCCCAAGAATTTCTCCCTGGGCGTGTGCAATGGCTGCCAGATGATGTCCCACCTGAAGGACATCATTCCCGGCGCCCAGAACTGGCCGTTCTTCCTGCGCAATGCGTCCGAGCAGTACGAAGCGCGCCTGGCTACCCTCGAAGTGCTCGAGTCGGACAGCATCTTCTTCAAGGGCATGGCAGGATCCCGCATCCCGGTGGCAGTGGCCCATGGAGAGGGCCGCGTTTATTTCCCCAACGTCTGTAGCCCGAGCAAAAGCCATGGTGCAGTGCGTTTCGTGGATAATCGTGGCCGACCCACCGAAACCTACCCCCTGAACCCCAACGGTTCCCCGGGTGGATTGGCGGGCTTTACCGCAGCCGACGGTCGCGTCACCATTCTCATGCCGCATCCGGAACGGGTGTTCCGCAGCGTGCAGATGAGCTGGCACCCCGAAAAATGGGGCGAAGATTCCCCGTGGATGAGAATGTTCCGAAATGCACGGACCTGGGTGGATTGATTACGACGCGCCGCCGGCGAAGGGTGAATTCGGCGACTGGCGCACTGAAAAACCCACCACCTTCAAGCGCTCGTCGTCGAGTCGGACGATTCCTACGTGCAGCGTGGTGGTGGTATCGGCCGATAGCGGGCAGTCGCTGCGTGAATGCGTGCGCCGCATCCTGGCCAGCAACCTCCAGGTTGAACTGATCCTGGTCGATAACGGCTCGGACGATGGCCAGCCCGAAGCCGTGGAACGGGCCTTCCAGAACGAAGATCGCCTGCGCGTGGTCTACAACCGCGCGAACCTCGGCTTCGGTCCGGCGGCCAACCGTGGGGCGGCGATGTCACGCGGCCGTTTCATTGCGATCGTGAATCCCGATTGCCTGCTCGAACCCGATGACCTGCCCCGTATGGTCGACATCGCTACCAACGACCCCGACACCGGGGTGGTGGGTGCCGTGGTCTGCGACCTGGAAGGCAAGCCCGATCCAGCCTCGCGACGCCGCGATCCCACGGTCGCCCGGGTGATCAACACCATGCTCAGGCGCAAGGGGCGGGGTGTGGCCGTGCCCGGTCCGATGCCCGACAGGCCCGCGCCCGAAGAAGCCGTATCCGGTGCCCTGATGTTGTTCCCCCGTGCCGTGTACCAGCGCGTTTCGGGCTTCGACGAAGGTTATTTCCTTCACTTTGAAGATCTCGACCTCTGCCGCCGCCTGCGCGATGCCGGCTATCGGGTGATCCTTGCCGGCAATTTGCGTGTGCAGCATGGCAAGGGCGGCTCCAGCCGGCACCGTCCGGTGTTTGTCAGCCGCTTCAAGCACCGCGGCATGTGGCGGTGGTTCCGCCAGCACGATGCGCTTTCGCGCAGCCCCGTGTTGTCGGGTTTCGTCTGGCTGGCGATCTGGGCGCATTTCGTCGTGACCGCGCCGTTGCTGTGGCTGCGGCGCCGACGCCGGCAGTGACCTCCGGGCGCGACCGCGCGCTGGCGCCGACGCTTGGCCTGTTACTGGTTACCGCGGTCTGGGGCTCTACTTTCGCCCTGATCAAGGGCGTGGTCGGCCGCATGAGCGTGCCCGATTTCCTCGCTGTGCGATTTACCGTGGCCGCGCTGGTGATGCTGGTGTTGTTCGTTCGGCCCGTGCTGCGCATGGATCGCGGCCAGTTGCTGCGCGCGCTGGCGCTGGGTGCGCTCTACGGCGTGGCGCAGCTGCTGCAGACATGGGGCCTGGCGCGTATAAGCCCGAGCGTCAGTGGCTTCGCCACGGGCATGTATGTGGTCTTTACCCCGTTGCTTGGCTGGGTGTTGCTGAAGGAGCGTACCCCGCCGGCGACGTGGGTGGCGGTGGTGGTGGCAGCGGTCGGTCTGGGCCTGCTTGCACTGCACGGCTTTGAGCTGGATACCGGCGTGATGCTGACGCTCGTATCCGCCGCGCTTTACGGTTTGCACATCATCGGGCTGGGCCGCTGGTCGCGAAAGGGCGAAGCGTTCGGCATGTCCGCGGTGCAAATGGGGGCGATCGCGCTGGTGTGCCTGCTGGCCACATTGCCGCACGGCCCGTCTCTTCCGCCAGACACATCCGCCTGGATATCCGTGCTGTATATGGCGCTGGCCGCCGGCGCCCTGTGCATGCTGGTCCAGACCTGGGCGCAGGCGCACATGAGCTCCACCCGCGCGGCCATCGTGATGACACTCGAACCGGTGTTCGCCGCGGCGTTCGCCATCGCGCTGGGCGTGGACGTGTTGGGTTGGCGCACGGTGGTGGGCGGTGGATTGATGCTCGGCGCGATGTACATCGTGGAACTGGGGCCGAAGCGGAATACGCACCAGGTGTTGTAGGGCCCGATTCGCGCTGCACCATGCTCGGACGGACCGGGCGAATGAACCATCCAGGCATTTCTGCCTGCCGACCCCAGTCACCTCATGGCGTTCGTGACCGGTTAGCCAGCCGTGGATCACTTCCACGCGATCCGATGGTTCATCCGTCCTGCGCTGACTCGAGGCGGACTCCGCCACTCCGCCTTTCGAGACCGGGGTGGCGGGCGAGCCAGGGTGGAAACCGCAGATGAGGAGACGGTCGGGTCGAAACCCGCCTGGCCGCCCACCATAGATAGCGGGGAGCCACGGGTACCGCAGGATTGCCTGCGGTACCCGGCCTCATCTAAACGGGTTTCCACACCCGACCGCCGGGTGTTGCCCCGACGGCACGCGAATGATCCCGGATTCCACGCTCCGCATCCATAGTAAGCGTCGCAAAGTTTTCACCGACATCCCATCGGAGAAACCTCAAACGTCGGGCAACCGCTGTCGCGCCAATACCGCATCGGCGACTCGATACCGGCCGCGAAAAATTCGAATGAGACGCAAGCGAGATGACAAGTTGAGCGAGTTCTGCAAGCCGGTAAGCACGTGTCGTAAGACACTCGGAACTTACATGCCTGGCAAAGGAGAATCGCTTGCCCATCGTCAATGATGCCCACCGAGCGCAGATCGGTAGCTTTCACAACCTGGCAAATTCACATCAAAGGCAGGGGAATGATTCGCATCAGTTCCAGGAACTCCTTGAAGTTTCCAATACCACGGTCGTCGGGTCCGGTCGTGGTGTTTACCACGCGTTGAGCGTCGAAGAGTGCACTTCTGCAGAGGGTTCGGGCAGCCATGGTGTTGCCGGTGGAATCGGTGCGGCGTTGAGGCGGAACCCTGTACCCGTCGGTATCACCGTAGCCGCTGCCCTCTTGTTGGTAGCCGGAGCAGGCGTTGTTTATACAGCACACGGTCGTTCCACATCGTTGGCAGCGGTGCCGGGTTGCCCATCACGGCCAGGACATTTGATCCCGATTGGCCGTGGTTTGCCAACCAACAATGAAGTCGCGCGCTGCGCACCAAAGGCCGAACATCTGGTCACTTCTGATAGCCAGGCCATCGTCGGTGTTTGCGAGCAGGTGATCGGGAGATTCTCGTTAATGGATGGAGTGCAAATGGACGGGACGTCGCTGCCGGAACTGCATGCATTGAGGAACGAAGTCGATGGAGCGGCGCGGGCGGCTCAACGCATGGCGGACAATGACGAGGCGCAAACCGATGCGCTCAACAGGGTGGCCCATTGCCTGGGAACGGGGCTGAGAAAGAATAAAGTCGAACCGATGATTTCCAAACTCGAAACAATGAAGAATGGCCTGCTCCAGGGTGGCGGAGGTACATCCATCGATGAGCCGATCAATGTCATCAGGCGGCAGATGCGGGTGGGCGAGATCGATCAAAGGCTTTCTGTACTACATGACATTAGCCGCCATCTTTACGACGCAACGGTCATCCTAAACAGGAAGATATTGACGAATGCAGGTTGATCCGGCGACCGCGTCCGGGCGACCACAGCCGGCAGGGTTCTCAGCAACAGCGGCCGCCGCCACCCTTGTACCGCGCTTCCTGCCTCTCCCTGAAAAATTCCCCATACGAAGGAATAGTCTTCTCCGGGTGGTGCTCCTTCAGGTGTTTTACATAAACATCGTAATCCGGCACGCCGCAGCAGAGGCGGGCGGTTTGCACCGCCCACCTCCACGTCGACTGCAAATGTTCCCGTGCAGTATTCATCCGGTTACCTCGCTGCCGCCGGCACTGACGAAAGTGCGACGTACGGCTCTTCGTTGGCGGTCGGCCGGTTGGCCTTCCACGCCTGCATCATGGCGCGGATGCCGAACAGCGTCATCACTATTACCAGCACCATGAAGATGGCGGTGAGCGCCATATCCACGCGGTTGTTGGTGATGATCTGGTTCATGGCGGCTACCGTCTTGGCCGGGGCGAGCATCTGGCCCGCGGCGAGTGCGTCGGCGTACTTCTGCGCCGCGGCGGTAAAGCTGATCGGTCCCACCAGCTTCTGGTATCCGGCGGTAAGCGTGCAGACGATCAGCCAAATGGCAGGGATGCCCGGCACCAGCACGTACCGTTGGCGCTTGAGCTTTACCGTCACCACCGTCGCCAGCATCAGCGCGATCGCCGCCAGCATCTGGTTGGCGATGCCGAACAGGGGCCATAGGGTATTGATGCCGCCCAATGGATCCACCGAGCCCTGGTAGAGGAAATACCCCCACAGACCCACGCATATCGCCGTGGCGATCAGGTTGCCGGCCCACGATTCGGTCTTTTTCAGCTCCGGCGATACCAGCCCTGCGATTTCCTGGATCATGAAGCGGCCCACGCGCGTGCCGGCATCGACCGTGGTCAGGATGAACAGCGCTTCGAACAGGATCGCGTAGTGGTACCAGAAGGCCAGCATGCCTTCGCCGGGAATCACGTTGTGCAGCAGCTGCGCCATGCCCACGGCAAGCGTGGGTGCGCCACCGGCCCTTCCAAGCACGGTGCCTTCGCCGATGTCCTTGGCGATCTGGGTAAGTTCGTCCGGCCGCACCACGAAGCCCCACTGGCTGATGGTCGTGGCAGCGTGCTCGACCGTGGTGCCCACCAGCGCCGCGGGTGAGTTCATCGCAAAATACACGCCAGGATGCAGCGATGCCGCGGCGATCAGCGCCATGATGGCCACGAACGCCTCCATCAACATGCCGCCGTAACCCACCATGCGCGCCTCGCCCTCGTTCGACAGCAGCTTCGGCGTGGTGCCAGAGGCGATGATCGAATGCCAGCCCGATACCGCGCCACAGGCGATGGTGATGAAGAGGAACGGGAACAGGTTGCCCTGGAACACCGGGCCGGAGCCGTCGATGAACTTGGTCACCGCCGGCATCTGCAGGGTGGGCGCAGCCAGGAAGATCGCCAGCGCCAGCAGGGCGATGGTACCGATCTTCAGGAACGTGGAAAGATAATCGCGTGGTGCCAGCAGCAGCCACACCGGCAAAACCGAGGCACAGAAGCCATACGCGATCAGCAGCCACGCCAGGCCCTTGGCATCGAAATCGAACACCGGTCCCCAGGTCGGCGAGGCCGCCACGGAAGCGCCCGCCCAGATCGAGGCCAGCAGCAGCACCAGGCCGATGATCGAGACCTCGAGGATCTTGCCCGGCCGGATGTATCGCAAGTACACACCCATGAGCAGCGCGATGGGAATGGTCGCCGCCACCGTGAATGTTCCCCAGGGGCTGTGCGTAAGCGCCTTGACCACCACCAGTGCCAGTACGGCCAGCACGATCATCATCAGCACCAGCACGCCCACCATGGCCACCACACCCGCCACCGGGCCCAGTTCCTCGCGCAGCATGTGGCCGAGCGAGCGCCCGTCGCGGCGAAGAGAAAGCCCCAGGATCATGAAGTCCTGCACGGCGCCGGCGAAGATCACGCCGACCAGGATCCAGAGCATGCCGGGCAGGTAACCCATCTGGGCGGCAAGTACCGGCCCCACCAGGGGCCCGGCGCCGGCGATGGCGGCGAAGTGGTGGCCGAAGACCACCCATTTGTCGGTGGGCACGTAGTCCAGGCCGTCATTGTGAAGCACTGCCGGCGTGGCGCGCGAGGGATCCAGCTGCAATACCCGGGTGGCGATCATCCGGCTATAGAAGCGGTAGCCGATCATGAACACCGCGATGGACGCGGCCACCACCCATATCGCATTGATCGGCTCGCCGCGGCGCAGGGCGACCACGCCCAGGCACCAGGCACCGACAATGGAGATGGCGGCCCAGAGGATCTTTCCCGCCGGACTGCTTTTTTCGGTTGCAATGTTCATCGACAACTCCCCATGAGACTGGGACAAGGGTCGTCCCGCGCACCCTAAGGGGTCAATGCTTAAGCGGGTTCGCGGGCATTAGCCATTGGTCGAATGCGCCGGGATCCGATGGGCCTGAACGAGGCTTCTTCCGGGGCTTGCTTCCCGCGTGACGGGATGCCATACCTTTGGCATGCCCGACGGGGCGCCACGCATTCAAGGAGTGAGCCGTGATCCGTGAAATCCTGAAAATGGGAGACCCGCGCCTGTTGCGCGTGGCGCCGCCGGTGCCGCCGGCCATGGTCGGCAGCGATGAGTTGAAGGCGCTGGTCCAGGATATGTTCGACACGATGTTCCACGCCGGTGGCGTGGGCCTGGCCGCACCCCAGATCGGGGTGGACCTGCAGCTGGTGATTTTCGGCTTCGACAGCAGCGACCGGTACCCCGATGCGCCGCCCGTGCCGCGGACGATCCTGCTCAATCCGGAGATCACGCCGATATCGCAGGACATGGAGGAGGGCTGGGAGGGCTGCCTGTCGGTGCCTGGCCTGCGCGGGGCGGTGAGCCGCTACACGCTGATCCGTTACCAGGGGATCGATCCGGATGGGCTGGCCGTTGACCGTACGGCTGAGGGTTTCCATGCCCGGGTGGTGCAGCACGAGTGCGACCACCTGATCGGTCGGCTTTATCCGTCCAGGATCACGGATTTCAGCAAGTTCGGGTTTACCGAGGTGTTATTCCCCGGTTTGGACGTGGCGGACGACTAAGCAGCCTTGTTAAGGCGGGTGGCCACTTCGCGCAGCCAGTCGTAGCCATCGTCCGGACCTACCGTGGGAGCCGTGATGCCATTGGCCGAAACCATGCCGGCCGGGGTCCAGGTGTAGAACGGCGCTTCGTTGGCGGCGGCATATTCGCTATTGAAATCAAAGGTCATGATGTTTTCCAAAGTCTAGGTCGGTCGCTCGGGAAGGGATTTCCCCGGCTCGGCGCCCGGTGCATGTCTTCAGAACACGCCAGCGCCTTTTAGGTTCCCCCCATTTGTGGGGGCAGCCACGAAAAATTAAAGTCTACGTAACAAATGGTACGCCCGTTTGGACGACGGGGGGAGTGCTTTGGCGGATTTACTGCGTTCCCGGTGGCGAACGGTTAAGGAAACGTTAGGGCGGCCGCCCCCCCGCCCGCCAAACGCCGTAACAAAGCTGGCCCTTCGGCCACTCAAAACCTGAACGAGGTGGGGATTACGCCCCGGGCAGCCCAAACACCCTACCGAAGTGGGGATAACGCTCCGACCAACCTAAACGCAGCAACGAAGTGGGGGTCAGATCCATTTCCCCGGCCAAAGCATTCCGCAAAAGCGACACCGGCCCCCGGGGCAATGGCTCTGACCCCCAGTCGCCCGAACACCTCTCCCCCACTCCCCGACCGTCCAACCGAAGCCCCCCAAAACACCCCCTCCCAACCCCTGCAAAAGGGGGCTTGCATTCCAAGCGAACTTCGGCATTAGGCCCCTAATGCAAAAAAACCTGCAAAAAGCCTTAAAAAAGGACTGTTTTTTCGGTATCGCTTGGCATTACAGTCCGTAACGGCGCCGGGGGCGCATCTACAACCGCTGTAATTGACCTATCCCAAAGAGGATTCACTAGATGGCTTCGATCAAACCTATCAAGGAAGTTCTGAACAAGACGGCCCTCGTGGCCCACATCGCGTCGCAGAGCGGCGTGGAGCCGAAGGGCGTCAAGGCCGTCCTGGTCGCGCTCGAAGAAGCCATGAGCGCCTCGGTGCACAAGAAGGGCGCTGGGCAGTTCGTGCTTCCGGGCCTGTTCAAGGTCACCTCGCAGGCGGTTGCCGCCAAGCCGAAGCGCAAGGGCAAGAACCCGTTCACCGGTGAAGAGCAGTGGTTCGCTGCCAAGCCGGCCTCGGTCAAGCTGAAGATCCGTCCGCTCAAGAAGCTGAAGGACGCTGCGGCCTGATCGGTCGCTAAGCTTGAAAAAAAACGCCCCGCGAGGGGCGTTTTTTTTTGCGTCGCGATTAACCCTGGAATCGATCAGGCAGCGCGGCGGTGGGTATTGATGAGGTCCCGTAACGCCTTCGCCGCGTTGGCGGCAGCACCGCGGAAATCCTCCCCTTCGCTGGCGTAGATAATTCCCCGGGACGAGGAAATCATCAGGCCCGTGCCGTCAGCGGTGGCGCCGTGCGACATGACGGCGGCAACGTCCCCGCCTTGGGCGCCGATGCCGGGCACCAGCAAAGGCATGTCGCCGACCACCGCGCGCACCTGGCCCAGTTCCGCAGGCCAGGTAGCGCCGGTGACCAGCGCGCAGTTGCCGTGGTGATTCCACTGGCGTGCGATGGTCTCGGCTACGCGCAGGTAAAGCGGCTCGCCTTCGCAATCCAGGGCCTGGAAATCCCCGCCACCGGGGTTGGAGGTGCGGCAGAGCAGGATCACGCCCTTGTCGGCACGTTCCAGGAACGGCTCGATGGAGTCGCGGCCCAGGTACGGGTTCAAGGTGACGGCATCGGCCTGATAGCGGTCGAACGCTTCGCTGGCGTAGTGCCTGGCGGTGGATCCGATGTCGCCGCGCTTGGCGTCGAGGATGACCGGCACGCCGGGGTGTTCACGGTGGATGTAGGCGATGAGTTCTTCGAGCTCACCTTCCAGCCGTTGCGCCGCGAAGTGCGCGATCTGCGGCTTGAAGACACAGGCATACGGCGCGGTGGCATCGACGATGGCCTTGCAGAAATCCAGCACGCTGGCGCTGCCTGCGGGTAGGCGACCGGGTTCGGGATCCAGGCCTACGCAGATCAGCGTATTGCGCTGCTGCCAGGCGTCGCGCAGTTGTTGCATGAACGACATGGTTCGTACCTCCTCATGCGAAACGGCCGCCCCGTGGGGCGGCCGCGTCGGGTCAGGCCAGCTTCTTGTACTTCACCCGCTTGGGGCCGGCATCGTCGCCCATGCGGCGTTTCTTGTCCGCTTCGTATTCGTTGTAGTTGCCGGGGAAGAATTCCACGTGGGAATCGCCTTCGAAGGCCAGGATGTGCGTGGCGATGCGGTCGAGGAACCAGCGGTCATGCGAGATCACCATCGCGCAGCCGGGGAATTCCAGCATGGCATCTTCCAGTGCGCGCAGGGTTTCCACGTCCAGGTCGTTGGACGGTTCGTCCAGCAGCAGCACGTTGCCGCCCTGCATCAGGGTCTTGGCCATGTGCAGGCGGCCGCGCTCACCGCCGGACAGTGAACCGACGATCTTCTGCTGGTCGGTGCCCTTGAAGTTGAAGCGGCCGATGTAGGCGCGCGACTGCAACTCGTAACGGCCGATGGTGATGATGTCGGCGCCGCCGGACACTTCTTGCCATACGTTCTTCTTTGGATCCAGCGCATCGCGTGACTGGTCGACGTAGGCCAGCTGCACGGTGTGGCCCAGCTTCACTTCGCCACTGTCTGGCGTTTCCTTGCCGGTGATCAACTTGAACAGCGTGGATTTACCCGCGCCGTTGGGGCCGATCACGCCGACGATGGCGCCGGGCGGCACCTTGAAGCTGAGGTCGTCGATGAGCACGCGGTCGCCGAAGCTCTTGGAAACGTTCTTGAACTCGATCACTTCCTGGCCCAGACGCTCGCCCGGCGGGATGTAGAGCTCGTTGGTTTCGTTGCGCTTCTGGTATTCGACGGAGTTCAGTTCCTCGAAGCGGTTGATACGGGCCTTGCCCTTGGACTGACGGCCCTTGGCGGCCGAACGCACCCATTCAAGCTCGCGGGCCAGGGCCTTCTGGCGGCCTTTCTCGGAGGCTTCCTCGCGGGCCAGGCGCTCGCTCTTCTGTTCCAGCCACTCGGTGTAGTTGCCCTTCCAGGGGATGCCGCGGCCACGGTCGAGCTCGAGGATCCACTCAGCGGCGTTGTCCAGGAAGTAGCGGTCATGGGTGACCGCCACCACGGTGCCGGGGTAGTCGTGCAGGAACTGCTCGAGCCAGTCGACGGACTCGGCGTCCAGATGGTTGGTGGGTTCGTCCAGCAGCAGCATGTCGGGCTTGGACAGCAGCAGGCGGCACAGTGCCACGCGGCGCTTCTCGCCACCGGACAGGGGGCCGATCTTGGCGTCCCAGGGCGGCAGGCGCAGCGCATCGGCGGCTACTTCCAGCTGGCGCTCGAGCGCGTGCGCGTCGTTGGCGGCCAGGATGTTCTCCAGTTTCTGCTGTTCCTCGGCCAGCTTGTCGAAGTCGGCGCCTTCCTCGGCGTAGGCGGCGTAGACCTCTTCCAGGCGCTTCTGGGCGTCGAGGATTTCCGAGACGCCTTCTTCAACGGCCTCGCGGACGGTTTTTTCCGGATCCAGCTGCGGCTCCTGGGCCAGGTAGCCGATCTTGGTGCCCGGGTTGGCGCGCGCCTCGCCCTGGAAGTCGGTATCGACGCCGGCCATGATCTTCAGCACGGTGGACTTGCCCGCGCCATTCACGCCCAGCAGGCCGATCTTGGCGCCGGGGAAGAACGAGAGCGAGATGTCCTTGATGATGTGGCGCTTGGGGGGGACGATCTTGCTTACCCCGTTCATCGTGTAGATGTACTGCATGCTGGCTCCGAGGGGGATTTCAGGCAGGCCGCCGCATGGGCGGCCTGCGCAAGGAAAAGGCGGGAAATTCCCCCATTATCCCCGATCGGAGCCATGCTTGCCACGGAGCCGGGGCACTGCTTAGTCCAAGTCGGCACGTGGGGTTGGGTCCTGGCCGGCAGCAAGGACTTTCCCAAGCAGTGGCCGCAAAACCCTGTCGGCGCTACACTTTCCCGGATTCGTTCTTTACCTTGCCGAGGTCACGATGTTCCCGAAGGACAGCTCCATTGCCGGTTACGACGACGAACTGGCCCAGGCCATCGCCCACGAGGCGCGCCGCCAGGAAGACCACGTCGAGCTGATCGCTTCGGAGAACTACGCCAGCCCCCGCGTGATGGAGGCCCAGGGCTCGGTGCTCACCAACAAATACGCCGAGGGCTACCCGGGCAAGCGCTACTACGGTGGCTGCGAGTACGTGGACATCGCCGAGAAGCTGGCCATCGAGCGCCTGAAGCAGCTGTTCGACTGCGACTACGCCAACGTGCAGCCGCATTCGGGCTCGCAGGCCAACCAGGCGGTGTACTTCGCCCTTTTGCAGCCGGGCGACACCATCCTGGGCATGAGCCTGGCCCACGGCGGCCACCTGACCCACGGCGCGAAGGTGAACCTGTCGGGCAAGATCTTCAACGCCGTGCAGTACGGCATCTCGCCGGATACGGGCCTGGTCGATTACGACGAGATCGAAAAACTCGCAGTCGAACACCAGCCGAAGATGATCGTGGCCGGGTTCTCCGCCTACTCGCAGATCATGGACTGGGCCCGCTTTCGCGCCATTGCCGACAAGGTCGGTGCGTACCTCTTTGTGGACATGGCGCACATCGCCGGCCTGGTGGCCGCGGGTGTCTATCCCAGTCCGCTGCCGCATGCGCACGTGGTCACCTCCACCACGCACAAGACATTGCGCGGTCCGCGCGGCGGCATCATCGTGGCGCAGGGCGCTGGCGAGGAGATTGAGAAGAAACTGCAGTCGGTGGTGTTCCCCGGCATCCAGGGCGGCCCGCTGATGCACGTCATCGCCGCCAAGGCCGTGGCGTTCAAGGAAGCGCTGGAGCCTGGGTTCCGCACCTACCAGGAGCAGGTGGTGAAGAACGCCCAGGCCATGGCCAAGGCTTTCATCGCGCGCGGTTACAAGGTTGTCTCCGGCGGCACCGAAAACCATTTGATGCTGATCGACCTGATCGGTCGCGAAATCACCGGCAAGGATGCCGAAGCGGCATTGGGCAAGGCGCACATCACGGTGAACAAGAACGCAGTACCCAACGATCCGCGTTCGCCGTTCGTCACTTCGGGCCTGCGCGTGGGCACACCCGCCATCACTACGCGTGGCTACCTGGAAGCGGACACGGTGGAACTCACCGGCTGGATCTGCGACGTGCTCGATGCCCCGGGCGATGCGCAAGTGATTGCCCGCGTGCGCCAGGCCGTTACCGCGCAGTGCGCGCGCTTCCCCGTCTACGGTTAAGGACACTTACCACCCGCCATGCATTGCCCGTTCTGCCAGCACGAAGACACGCGCGTGATCGACTCGCGCCTGACCGACGACGGCGGATCGGTGCGCCGCCGCCGTGAATGCCCGCAATGCAGCGAACGCTTCAATACCTATGAAACGGCCGAGCTGAAATTGCCGGCCGTGATCAAGAGCGGGCAGCGGCGTGAGTCCTTCGACGAGCGCAAGCTGCGCGTGAGCTTCGAGCGGGCACTGCAGAAGCGACCGGTGGCCAGCAACGATGTCGATGCCGCGGTGCGCGCCATCGTCGACGACCTGCGGCGTACCGGCGAGCGCGAAGTGCCGTCGCGACAGGTTGGCGAGCTGGTGATGCGTGAACTGAAGAAGCTCGACCAGGTGGCCTACGTACGGTTCGCCTCGGTGTATCGCAAGTTCGAGGATGTCCACGCGTTCCGCGAGGAGATCGAGAAACTCGAGCGCGATCTTCCCGCGATGGAAGCCCTGCCGCTGCCGCTGGTGGGCGGCGGCAAGCGCAAGTAGATGTTGCAGCCACACGACCACGCCTATATGGCGCGCGCGCTTGAGATTGCCGCGCGCGGCATCTACACCACCCAGCCCAATCCGCGTGTCGGCTGCGTGATCGAACGCAACGGCGTGGTGGTGGGCGAGGGTTTCCACCGGAAGGCCGGCGGTCCCCATGCCGAAGTGCTCGCCCTGCAAGCCGCCGGCGAACGGGCGCGCGGCGCCACCGTTTACGTCACCCTTGAACCGTGTGCGCACCAAGGTCGCACGCCGCCCTGTGCCGATGCACTGGTCGCTGCGGGTGTCGCCCGCGTCGTGGTGGCGGCTGAGGATCCTTTCGACCAGGTCAATGGCCGCGGCATGGCCCGGTTGCGCGAGGCCGGCATCGAGGTCGACTGCGGCCTGATGCGCGAGGAAGCCAGGGAACTGAACGCCGGATTTTTCAGCCGCATCGAGCGGGGCAGGCCCTTCGTGCGGGTGAAACTAGCCATGAGCATCGATGGCCGCACCGCGCTGGCCAATGGCGAATCGAAATGGATCACCGGCGAGGCAGCGCGTGAAGATGTCCAGCGCTGGCGCGCACGCAGTTCGGCCATCCTCACAGGCAGTGGCACGGTACTGGCCGACGATCCACGCCTGACGGCGCGCCTTCCAGGCGACCGCGAGGGCGTGCCGCCGACGCGGGTCGTGCTTGACACTAACCTGCGGACACCCGCCCAGGCCCACGTGCTTGATGGGCAGGCACCGACGATGGTGATGCACGACGCCAGCGTCGATGCGGGCGACGAGCGCTTCGCGCGCGTTGAATGCATCCCGGTGCCGGCATCCGGTGGGTATCTGGATCTGGCGTATGTGCTGGGCGTGCTCGCGGCACGCGATTGCAACGAATTGCACGTGGAAGCCGGCGCCACCCTGTGCGGGGCGCTATTTGCCCAAGGGCTGGTGGACGAGCTGCTGCTCTATATCGCCCCGGTGCTGCTGGGCGACAGCGCCAGGCCGCTGCTGGCGCTGCCCGCCCTGGACACCATGGCTGGGCGCTGGCAGCTGGGTATCGTCGACCACGCCATGGTCGGCGGCGATGTCCGCCTGCGGCTTCGACCCCCGCGGTAAGCCCGCCCGTCCACCGGCGCCGGTGGTATCATTGCCGGTGATGTCTTCAGGGCGGGGCGAAACTCCCCACCGGCGGTATGTCCCTTCACCGGGGCGAGCCCGCGAGCGCCCGCCGCAAGGCGGGGTCAGCAGACCTGGTGCGATGCCAGGGCCGACGGTCATAGTCCGGATGAAAGAAGACGACGCCATGCCTCCCTCGCGGGCGGTATGCGTCCTGCCTTGCCGACGTTCACCAAAACCTCGTGCCGCAGGACGTCAATCATGTTCACCGGAATCATCCAGACCGTCGGCCGCATCGCGCGCATCGAGCGTCGCGGCGGCGATGTGCGCCTCACTGTCGACACCGCAACCTTGGACATGGCCGATGTCGCGCTGGGCGACAGCATTGCCGTCGGCGGTGTCTGCCTGACGGCAGTGGAGCTTGGCACGCAGTCGTTTGCCGCCGATGTCTCCAACGAAACGCTTTCGCTCACCAACCTGGGCCAACTTGGCCCGGGCAGCCGGGTAAACCTGGAAAAAGCCCTGCGCCTGGCCGACCGCCTCGGTGGCCATATGGTGTCGGGGCATGTCGACGGCCTGGGCAAGGTCGCCTCGGTGACCAACGATGGCCGTTCGCAGCGGTGGACGTTCGAAGTCCCGCCGAACCTGGCCCGCTATATCGCCGCGAAGGGTTCGATCTGCATTGACGGCACCAGCCTTACGGTGAACGAAGTGGCGGGAAATCGCTTCGGCGTGAACCTTATCCCCCATACGGTGGAACACACGACATTCGCCGATCGCAAGGCTGGCGATCCGGTAAACCTCGAGGTCGATGTCGTGGCCCGCTATGTCGAGCGGTTGCTGGGCGACGGCAGTGGCCGCGGCATCGACGAAGATTTCCTGCGCGAGCACGGTTTCGCACGCTAAAAGGCAAAGCATCCATGGCATTCGACAGCATCCCCGACATCCTCGACGAACTGCGCGCCGGCCGCATGGTGGTGATCCTCGACGACGAGGACCGCGAGAACGAGGGCGACATCATCATGGCCGCGGAGAAGGTCACCGCGCAGCACATCAACTTCATGGTGCGCGAGGCGCGCGGACTGGTGTGCCTTACCCTGACCGAACAGCGCACGCGCCAGCTCGGCCTGCGCCCGATGGTCAGCGACAACACCTCGGCCTACCACACCAACTTCACCGTTTCGATCGAGGCGGCCGAAGGCGTCACCACCGGCATCTCCGCCTACGACCGCGCGCATACCATCCTTGCCGCGGTGAAGAAGGACGCCCGCCCCGAAGACTTAAGCCAGCCCGGGCATATTTTTCCACTGACCGCGCGTCCTGGTGGTGTGCTTACCCGAGCCGGACACACCGAAGCGGGCTGCGACCTTGCCGCGCTCGCCGGGCTTGAGCCTTCGGCTGTGTTGATCGAGATCCTCAAGGACGATGGCGAGATGGCGCGGCGCCCGGAGCTGGAAACGTTCGCTGCCAAACATGGCCTGAAGATCGGCAGTATCGCCGACCTCATCCGCTACCGGCTGGAAACCGAGCGCACCATCGAGCGCGTGCACGAAGACGACGTCGATACCGAGTTCGGGACGTTCCGCCTGGTGGCGTTCCGCGATGCCATTGCCCACGGTCTTCATTTTGCCCTGGTTCGCGGCGATGTAACCCAGGGCGAGCCCGTGCTTACCCGTGTGCACGTGCGCAACACACTCTCCGATGTGCTTCATCTGAAGCGTGAGGACCTCGGGCATACCGTCACGGCGGCCTTGCGCCGCATTGATAGCGAAGGCCGTGGTGTCCTGGTGGTGTTGTCGGGCGAGGATTCCGCCGAGGCCCTGCTGGCCCGTCTGGCCGGCCATGAAGTGCCCAACGAGGATCCCCATGAGTGGCGTCAGCTCGGACTCGGGGCACAGATCCTGACGGATCTTGGCATTCGTTCATTGCGGGTACTGGGCACGCCACGCCGACTGGTGGGGCTGCAGGGCTTCGGCCTGCAGGTCGACGGCTACGTCGGATAGTCTTAAGTTCAGGCCCAAGGTCATCTGGCCAGCCCCTCCACTAGACATCGGCATGCATCGGAACCTCAAGATCCAGCTCATCGCCCCATCGGGCTATCCCCACGACCAGGCCACGGTACGCCGCGGTGTCGAGCGCCTGGAAGCGGCGGGCCATGTCGTTGTCGGCAAGGACGCCCTGCAGCGTATCGACCAGCGTTTCGCCGGTAGCGTCGACGAGCGCGTCGCCGAACTCAACGCGCTGGGCACGGATTCTTCGGTGGATATCGCCCTGGCTGTCCGCGGGGGTTATGGCGCACACCAGTTGCTCGAGCACCTTGACTACGACGGGCTTCGCGAGCGCCTGGGCTCCCGTCCCCTGGCCATGGTCGGCCATAGCGACTTCACCGCCATCCAGTTGGCGTTACTGGCCCGGGTGAACCTCGTGACCTTCGGCGGCCCGATGCTCAGCGCGGACTTCGGCGCCGAAGCCTTGCGCGACTTCACCTGGCGCCATTTCTGGCAGGCCATGCAGTCGTCCTCGATGGACGTCGCCTGGTCCGCTCCCGCAGGCTCGCCCGATGTCGACGTCGAAGGCGTGCTCTGGGGTGGCAACCTGGCGGTGATCTGCGCGCTGGTGGGCACGCCCTACATGCCGGTGATCGATGGCGGCATTCTCTTCGTCGAAGATGTCTCCGAGCCGCCGTTCCGGGTGGAGCGGATGCTTTACCACCTGTATCTGGCGGGCGTCCTGGGCCGGCAGAAGGCGCTGGTCATGGGCGATTTTTCCTCCTATCGAAGCAGCGAGTACGACAACGGTTACGACCTTCCCGATGCGATCGAGCGTATCGGCGCGGTTGCCGGCATTCCGGTGGTCACCGAATTGCCGTTCGGCCACTGTCCGGACAAGTTCACCTTGCCCGTCGGCGCCCTTGCACGGCTTCGTGTGGCGGACGGCGAGGCTAGCCTGGCCATGCACGGGTACCCTTCCATTCCCTGACACGGACACCTCAAAAAGCCGTAAAATGTCCGGTCCGCGCGGGGTTTTGCCCCATCACCGAAGGCTCAATCCAATGAAGATCATCGAGGGCGATTTCGCCACGCCCAAGGGCCGTTTCGCCATCGTCGCCGGCCGCTTCAACGGTTTCGTGGTCGAGTCGCTTATCCAGGCGGCGCGCGACACCCTGGTCCGCCACGGCGTGAAAGACGATGCCATCGACCTTATCCGTGTGCCTGGTGCCTGGGAAATCGCCCAGGCGGCCTACAAGGTGGCCAACAACGGCAAGCACGTGGCGGTCATCGGCCTGGGCGCGGTGATCCGCGGCGGCACCCCGCACTTCGAATACGTCGCCGGCGAAGCCGCCAAGGGCCTGGCGCAGGCGGCTTATACCTCCGGTGTGCCAGTGGCCTTCGGTGTGCTCACCGTCGAGAATATCGAGCAGGCGATCGAGCGTGCAGGCACCAAGGCCGGCAACAAGGGCTCAGATGCCGCCATGGTGGCATTGGAGATGGTCAACCTGTACACGAAGCTATGAATCGCCGTCCGGAAGGCGTCGACCTTGCCGCGCGTTCGCGCGCCCGTCGTCGCGCACTGCAGGCCATCTACGCGTGGCAGGTGGGTGGCGCCAGCATGGCCAAGGTCATCGACCAGTTCCGCCACGAACAGGACATGGAAGTGGCGGACCTTGAATACTTCGAAGACCTCCTGCTCGGGGTGGAGAAACACCAGGCCGAGCTCGATGAGGGGCTCAAGCCCTTCGTCGATCGCGAGGTCGGCCAGATCGACCCCATCGAGCGCGCTGCCCTGCGGCTGGCCGCGTACGAACTGAAGTATCGCCCCGACGTACCCTACCGGGTGATCCTGAACGAGGCGATCGAGGTCACCAAGCGCTTCGGCGCCGACCATGGCCACAGCTACGTCAACGGTGTACTCGACAAACTGGCCACGCACTGGCGTACGGCCGAAAAAAGACATTGATGTTCCCGCGGCCGGCATATCCGGCCGCTGTTCGGTGAAGGACATTCCATGCACGACGCCTCGGCCTTCCTTGGCCAGATCCCGGTGGTTCAAACACCGCGCCTGAGCCTGAGGGCACATACCCCGGGCGACTATGCCGCCTGTACCGCCATGTGGGCCGATCCCGCCGTGGTCCGCCACATCGGTGGCAAACCCTTATCGGCCGAAGATGTCTGGGCGCGCATGTTGCGTTATGCCGGTCACTGGGCGTTGCAGGGGTTCGGCTTCTGGGCGATCGAGGAAAGATCCACGGGCCGGTTCGTCGGTGAAGTCGGCTTCGCTTACTTCAAGCGGGACATATGCCCGCCGAACGACGGCGTTCCCGAGATGGGCTGGGCATTGGTAAGCGATGTGCACGGCCAGGGCTTCGGCCGTGAGGCGGCCGAAGCCGCGGTGGCGTGGGGCGATGGCCATTTCGGTGGGCGCGGCACCTGTTGCCTGATCGACCCGGGCAATGAGCCTTCGATCCGCGTGGCCACACGCGTGGGTTATGTGCCCAGTCACCGCGCGGCCTACAAGGGCCAGGTGTCGATGGTATTCACGCGCCCGGGACCGGGCGCCGCTTAAGGTCTGCCGCGCATGGAATTCGACCTCATCGAGCGCGTGCGCGACCTCACCGCCCTGGCCCGCGACGACGTGCTCACGGGCATCGGCGACGACGCCGCGGTACTTGCTGTGCCCGCCGGGCGCGAACTGGCGGTGGCCATCGATACCCTGGTTGCCGGCGTCCATTTCCCGTTGGGCACCCGTGCGCACGACATTGGCTGGAAGGCGTTGGCGGTGAACCTGTCCGACCTTGCCGCCATGGGCGCCGTGCCTGCCTGGGCCTTGCTGTCGATGACCTTGCCCGATGCCGACCGTGCCTTTGTCGAGGGCCTCGCCGAGGGTTTTGCAGCCCTCGCCGCACCACATCGCGTCGCGCTGGTGGGTGGCGATACGACGCGCGGGCCGTTGTCGGTCACGGTGGCGGTGCATGGTTTCCTGCCGTCGGGCCAGGGTCTGTTGCGCTCGGGTGCGAATGTGGGCGATGTGGTGATGGTGACCGGCACGCTCGGTGACGCCGCGGCGGGCCTGCGCTGCGTAGGTACTGGCCGTGGCGATGCCCTCGTTGCACGCCTGGATCGTCCGACGCCGCGAGTTGCGGCCGGTGGGGCCTTGCGGGGCGTGGCCACCGCGTGTATCGATGTCAGTGACGGCCTGGTCGCCGATCTGGGTCATATCTGCCAGGCCAGCGGTGTCGCGGCGGAACTGGATCCTGCGTCGTTGCCGCGGTCGGCGGAGCTGCGCGCGATGTTCGACGACGGGGACACGCTCGCCTTCGCCCTCACCGGCGGTGACGACTACGAGCTCTGCTTCACCTTGCCATCGCAGCAGGTGGCCGCGATCAGCGCGGAAATGGCGCGCCTGGGCTGCGGCGCCACGCGCATCGGCCGCATCGTGGCGGGGGAGGGCGTGCGCCTTGCCGATGTTGACGGCCAATGGCGTGCCGCGTCCGAGGGTGGCTGGGACCACTTCGCGCCATGAGCGACAAATACGTCCTGGATGCGACTGCGCGGCGCGCGTTGCTTGCTACACCCGGTGGCTGGATCGCCTGCGGATTCGGTTCGGGGCTGGTACCAAAAGCGCAAGGCACCATGGGCTCGCTTGCGGCGATCCTGCCGTGGCTGCTATTGCGGCAGCTACCCATCCCGGTCTACCTGCTGGTACTCATCGCCAGCTTCGCCCTGGGCATCTGGGCCTGCAATGTCGCCGGCCGCGCCATTGGCGTGGCCGACCATCGCAGCGTGGTCTTCGATGAATTCGTCGGCCAGTGGCTGGCGTTGCTGCCCGCACTGCTCGCCCCGTGGTGGGTCGTAGCCTTGGGTTTCGTGCTGTTCCGCATCTTCGACATCACCAAGCCCTGGCCCATCGGCTGGCTCGACCGCCGCATCAAGGGCGGCCTTGGCGTGATGCTCGACGATGTCGTCGCCGGCCTCTTCGCCGCCATCGTGCTGGCCTTAGTACTGCATTTCTCCTGAAGGAGTACGCCATGCAATACCGTCGCCTCGGTACCTCCGGACTACAACTGTCCGCCTTGTCGTTTGGTGCCTGGGTCACCTTCGGTGCGCAGGTCGGCCGGTCGCTGGCGCGGCAACTCATCGCCTTTGCGCACGAGCGCGGCGTGAACTTCTTCGACAACGCCGAAACCTATAACAACGGCGAGGCCGAGCGGCTGATGGGCGATGTGCTGGCCGATCTGCGCCTGCCGCGCGATTCGTATTGCGTGTCGAGCAAGGTGATGTTCGGCGCGGTGGAACACCCGCTTCCCACCCAGCGCGGGCTGTCGCGCAAGCACGTGGTGGAGGCCTGCCACCAGGCGATGGAGCGCCTGCGCGTGGACTACCTCGACCTCTATTTCTGCCATCGCCCCGATCCGGATACGCCGATCGTGGAAACGGTGGCGGCGATGGACATGCTGGTGCGCCAGGGCAAGGTGCTCTACTGGGGCACCAGCGAGTGGTCGGCTACGCAGATCCGCCAGGCGCACCAGGCGGCGCGCGAGAACCACCTGACGGCGCCGACCATGGAGCAGCCGCAATACAACCTGCTCCATCGCGAAAAGGTCGAACAGGAATATGCGCCGCTCTACGAGGCATACGGCATGGGCACCACCATCTGGTCACCGCTGGCCTCGGGCCTGCTGTCGGGTAAATACCTCAAGGGTGTGCCTCACGACTCACGGCTGGCGCAAAGCAACTACGCGTGGCTCCGCGACGACCTGCTGGGGCAGGGCGACCCGATGGTGAAGGTACGCGCGCTGGCGCCGATCGCCGAGCGGCTCGGGGTGAGCCTGGCCCAGCTGTCGCTGGCCTGGTGCCTGAAGAACCCACGCGTATCCACCGTGATCCTGGGGGCCAGCAAGCGCGAGCAACTGGAGGAAAATTTCAGGGCCCTGGAAGTGGTGGAGAAGCTCGACCCGGGCGTGATGGAGGCGATTTCCACGGCCGTGGACTAAAGGCTTGACAGTTAAATGAGAACCATTATCATCAACTCCGCACCCCTCCTGCGGAGTTAAGCGATGTTGACCCAATCCCTGCCGCTGAATGAAGACGCCCTGCGCCACCGCCGGGTGGTGTCCCTCAAGGTGGCTGCCCCGTCGGTTCGCCGCACCTCCAGCCAGAATCTCCTGGAAGGTTCGCGGGAACTGGTGATCGAACACGAGGGCAACGAATACCACTTGCGCCTCACGCGCAACGACAAGCTCATCCTCACCAAGTAATCCTTCACACCATCCCCCCAGGCCCAGCCCGCCATCCGGAACGGATCTTCCGGTGCGCCAGCCACGGTCGCCTTGCTTCGAGGTGACATATGTTCGGCTGGCTTGCCACCTTCGGCGCCCCAAGGCGCGAGCATCCTTCCACGGTGCAGACGCGCTGGTTCCGCCTCGGCCCCCAGGCCCTGTCTCGTACCTTGCCCACGCTCGGCAGCGTGCTGCACCTGCCACGGTTGCGCTATGCGCCTTGCCTTGCACATTTGCCGCGCGGGGTGATCGCCGGCGACGCGCTGGTGGCACCGTTGCTGGCCACGCGGCTGGTGGGTGCCGGCAGCGCCGTCACGGCCGACGGCCCGCGCGAATGGCTTGAGTACATCGATGCGCGCGGCGTCTGCCTTGCCCGTACCTACCTGTTGCCCGATACCGATTACCTGGGTTGGGATGCGTTGCTGGCCGACGGCGAGCCGATGGACGCCGACGAATGGGCGCCAGTTGAACGGGGTTTCACTGCGGCCCAGGCGCAGGTGGTCCGTTTCGATTCGAACATGATGGGCGGCCTGCGCCTGCTGCGAAGCACCAGCGCCTGCGCGGTGTCGCCGATGGGCCGCTCGCTGGCCGGGACCATCGCCCAGGCCGAATCGGTCGTCTACCTTTAACCCGTCCGGCGCCGACCCCCGCGCCTGTCCGCGCCAGCGACCGCTTGCATCGCCTGTCCGCTGTCCGCTGTCCGCGGACACCGGAGCGCCGTTTTCATGTCATTTCAAGGTATTGATCTAAATAGATAAAAATCATGATCGCGGCTTGGCACGTGGCTTGCTCACCCCACCGGTGACAGCCCTTACAGGAACCGCACATGATTCGCGACACCTCCGCCACCGACCGTGTGGTCGAGATCAAGCCCAAGCGTACGCGCACGATCGGCCTCATCGCCGGAGCCGTGGTAGTGGTGGGCCTGCTGGTGATGGTGGGGCCCCGCGTAGGCCGGATGTTCTCGGCCGGGTCCTCAGTGAGCGCCTCGCGGCTTTCCTTTGCCAATGTGCAACGCGGCCTGTTCGTTCGTGATATCGCGGCCGAAGGAAAAGTGGTTGCCGCTGTCAGCCCAACGCTCTACGCCGTCTATGGCGGCGCCGTGACCTTGCAGGTGCACGCGGGCGACACGGTGAAGAAAGGCCAGGTGCTGGCGGTGATCGACAGCCCCGACCTCACCAACAAGCTCGCCCAGGAACAATCCAACGCAGACAACAGCCAGGTGGATTACCTGCGCGCTGAAGTGGACGCGAAGAAGAAGGCCAGCGAACTGCAGAAGGCCTACGACAACGCGGTGATCGATCGCAAGGCCGCCGAGCGGGACGTGGAACGCAATACCACTGCCTTCAGCAAGGGTGCCATGCCCAAGGCCGACGTCGACAAGGCGGAGGTGGCACTGGAGAAAGCCAGGATCACCGAGCAGCACGCAAAAAGCGACCTTAGCCTCAACACCAACAGCTCCACCTTCGATGTCCGCTCCAAGAAGCTGGCGCACGACCGCCAGAACCTGCTGGTAGAAGACTTGAAGCGCCAGGTGGACGACCTGCACGTGCGCTCGCCCGTCGACGGCCAGGTCGGCCAGCTGTTCGTGGCCGAACGCGCCACCGTGGCCAAGGATGCCCAGCTGATGAGCGTGATCGACCTCTCGGCGCTGGAAGTGGAGATGAAGGTGCCGGAGAGTTTCGCCCGCGACCTTGCCATCGGCATGCCCGGCGAGATCACCGGCAACGGCGCCACCTGGAACGGCAAGATCAGCGCGGTATCACCCGAAGTGGTCAATGGCGAAGTGGCTGCGCGCTTGCGGTTCGATGGCAAGACGCCCCAGCAGCTGCGCCAGAGCCAGCGCATGAGCGTGCGCGTGCTGATGGATCGCCGCGACAATGTGCTTACCGTGGCCCGCGGCTCCTTCGTCGATGAAAGCGGCGGCCGCTACGCCTATGTGGTGCATGACGGCATTGCCGAGAAACGCGAGATCCGCGTGGGCACCAGCAGCATCGACAAGGTCGAGATCCTCGACGGCCTCAAAGAAGGCGATCGCATCGTGATCTCCGGCACAGATTCCTTCAACGGCGCGGCCCGCGTCGTCATCAGCAGCTGACCGCAAGCCAACCCGCCGAACCCTCTCCCGAGCCATAAGGAACACAACGATGCTCAAGATGACCCACCTGTCCAAGGTCTACCGTACCGAAGTGGTCGAGACCTACGCCCTGCGCGACTTCAACATCGACGTCAACGAGGGCGAGTTCGTCGCCGTTACCGGGCCCTCCGGCTCCGGCAAGACGACCTTCCTGACCATTGCAGGTCTGCTGGAGACCTTCACCGGCGGCACATACCACCTCGACAACGTCGAGGTGTCGAAGCTGGATGACAACGCCCGGTCACGCATCCGCAACGAGAAGATCGGCTTCATCTTCCAGGCCTTCAACCTGATCCCCGACCTCAACGTCTTCGACAACGTCGAAGTGCCCCTTCGCTATCGCGGCATGAAGGCGGCCGAACGCAAGCAGAGGATCATGGATTCGCTCGAGCGCGTGGGCCTGGCGTCGCGCGCCAAGCACTACCCGGCCGAACTTTCCGGCGGCCAGCAACAGCGCGTGGCGATCGCCCGTGCCCTTGCCGGTTCCCCGCGCCTGTTGCTGGCCGATGAACCCACCGGCAACCTCGATACACAGATGGCCCGCGGCGTGATGGAACTGCTCGAGGAAATCCATCGCGAGGGCGCCACCATCGTCATGGTCACCCATGATCCGGAACTGGCCGCACGCGCCCAACGCAACGTGCACGTGATCGACGGCCAGGTGGTGGATCTTGCCGAGGACCCGCGCTTCCACGCCCAGGTGCAGGCGGGCAGGGCGAATATCTAAGGCCCGGGCATGTTCGGTTATTACCTTGACCTCGCCCTGCGCAGCCTGCGCCGCAATCCCGCGCTGACGGGGTTGATGGTGCTGGCGATCGCTTTCGGGGTGGGAGCGTCGATGACGACGTATTCGGTGTTCCGGGCGGTATCGGGCGATCCCATCCCGTGGAAGTCGGCGCGCCTGTATGTGCCGCAGATCGACCTGTTCGGTCCCACGGCACCGAATGCAAGCCATGAGCCGCAGGACCTGCTCAGCTACAGGGATGCGCTGGCGATCACCCGCGCCCACCGGGCGCATTTTCAGTCGGCCATGTACAACATCGCCCCTTCAGTCGACCCGGCGTCCGCCGGTTCCCGGCCGCGAGAAGTGATGGGTCATGCCGTGCAATGGGAGTTCTTTCCCATGGTGGATGCGCCGTTTGCGTTCGGCCATGCCTGGTCGGCGGATGAGGACACCTCCCGTGCCCATGTCGTGGTGATCAGCTCGCGCCTGAACGACCGCCAGTTCAAGGGGGCGGACAGCACGGGCAAGGAAATCACCCTCGATGGCAAGGCGTACCGCATCGTCGGTGTGCTTGACCATTTCAATCCCGAACCACTGTTCTATGACATAGCCAACCGGAGCTTCGGCGAACCGGACGATGTCTTCATACCGTTTACAACCGCCATCGACGCACAGTCGACGAACACCGGCAATTACAACTGCGCCCGTTCCCCCCTCGAGGAAGGCTTCGCCGGAACCCTCGCGTCGGAGTGTGCGTGGATCACGGTCATGGTGCAGCTGGACTCCACGGCAGACGCCGCGGCGTACCGTCAATGGCTCGACGGCTATACCGACAGCCAGCACCAGTCTGGCCGGTTTGCCTGGGCATCGAACAATCGCCTGCGAAACCTGCCCGCATGGCTGGATTTCAAGCAGGTCGCACCGCCCGATACCAAGGTGTCGTTGCTGGTGGCGCT
>NZ_DASYDG010000031.1:0-152510 GCF_036499745.1 Pinirhizobacter sp. | reverse complement strand
AGGCGGGAATTGAGTCCCTGGTAGAGGTGCTGGTATTTCGCCTCCGAGCCGTAGTTGCGCAGGGCCGTCACGCACATGGCAAGGCGATCGTCGCCGGTCACCACCGCGCCGCCGTCGCCGAGGGCGCCGAGGTTCTTGGTGGGAAAGAAGCTGAAGGCCGCCGCGTCGCCGAACGTGCCTGCCTTGCGACCGTCCGCCGAAGCGCCGTGGGCCTGGGCGGCATCTTCGATCAACAGCAGCTTGTGACGCCGTGCCAGGGCCGGCAATGCGGTGATGTCGGCGAGCTGGCCGTACAGGTGTACCGGCATGATCGCCCGGGTCCGAGGGCCGATGGCCCGTTCCACGCAGGCTGGGTCGAGGTTGAAGCTCGCCGCGTCCGGCTCCACCGGTACCGGCACCAGACGGTTCTCGCTGATGGCCAGGAAACTGGCGATGAAGGTATTGGCTGGCACGATCACCTCATCGCCCTCGCGCAGCCTGCCCAGCTGTTTGTAGCCACGAATGATCAGGGCCAGGGCGTCCAGCCCATTACCCACACCCACCGCGTGGCCGACGCCGCACCACGCAGCGAACTCGCGCTCGAACGCGGTCAGTTCCTCGCCCAGCACGTACCATCCCGAGTCGATCACGCGGGCAGCCGCCGCCTTCAGTTCATCGGCATAACCGGCATTGACATCCTTCAGGCTGAGGAAGGGCACGTCCATCACAGCACCCATTCGTAGATGTCATGAACCACGGCGCGTGCACCGAAAAATTCCTTCTGCGCCACCAGCCCGCCGTTCAGTACCTGGCCGCCCTGGGCGGTGGAGATGCCGAAGGTGAAATGCGCTCGATCGGCATAGACACTCCCGATCAGTTCCACCAGCAGGAAGCTCAAGGCATCCACCCGCCGTCCTTCGCCGGACACCGCCATGTATTGCGTATGCACCGCGTGGCCAAAGTCGTATATCAGCACCCCGGCCAACAGCTCACCGTCGCGGCGCGCCTCATGCAGGACGATCTGATGCGGGAAACGACCCTGCAACAGGCGCAGTTCCGGCAGGGAGTGCGTGGGAGTGACATCGTGGCGCCGCAGCACATCAATCAGAAGCGCGTGGAACGCGGCAGGGTCGTTGCCTTCCTGCCGCACCACGCCCGCTTTCCTGGCCTTGTTGCCGGCCGCCTTCCTGCCCTGGGTGAGGGCATGGGCCTGATGAAGCGGTATGGCTGAAGACAGGTCGCGCCTGGCCAACCGCGCGCCCCACCGATGCAATGCATAGAGGTCTTCTTCGGCCGGGTAGGCGTGGTACACATGCGGCACGGCCTTGTAGCAGATCGACACGATGCCCCAGTCACGATAGACATCGCGGATATCGCCGAATACGCCAAGTGTCGCCTCGGCACGCAAGGCATGGCTGGTAATCAAGCCTGCATAGGTCAGGCCACCATGGCTCGATACGGTGTCCTCCTGCCGATTGGCGGGGAACACCCCGACGATGTCACCACCGTGTTCGACCACCAGCGAGGCATCGGTGAAACGGTGGGCGTGATAGTCCATGTAGCCACGGCGATGCAGCAGGTTGCCATTGCGCGAACGCATCACCAGCGCGTCCCACGCCGTGGCATCGGCAACCTCGTAGCGCCTAACGGTGAACATGTGCGCCGCCTTCGAAACCATCACGTGCGGCCATGGCCACGCCGAAGCCAGCCACGCCCATGTCGTTGCCGTTGTAGAACATAAGCAGTTTGTCGCGGTGCGTCAGCAGCGATGGATAGCAGATCACCCGCGAATCCCAGCCGTTGGCGGACAGCGCCAGGCCAAAGGACTCGTCACGCCGTTCCCAGGCAATACCGTCGCGGCTATGCGCTACACCAGGGAAGTACTCACCGGTGCGGTTGCCGCGCGTGAAATACATGGTGTAGCGGCCATCTTCGCGATATACGCGTGGCCGGCCGATGCGGTACTCGGTGCCGCGCGGGACAAGGCAGCTATCGTCCGCGCGGGGGATCGCATGCAGGTCGGCGGTAATGACATGGCGGATGTGATAGCGAGGGAAGGCCGAGTCATCGATGTGCTCCCAGTCATCGCCGGCTGCGTACCAGAGCCGCCAGTGGCGTCCGTCGTACGACGCGGTATGCACCGCGGCGATGGTGCTCCGCCCTGGTGCTCGGTCGAGGATCGGCGTGTCCTGCACGCGGGAAAAATTGAGGCCTCCGTCGGTGGAGACGGCAAGCCCGGTAAAGGCCAGGAACTTGGCCTTGGCCACGCGCTGGAACCCCACGTAGAACATGTGCAGGCCGCCGGGGCCACCTACTACATCGCCAAGGATCACCCCGTTGTCGTCGAAACAGCCGTCGCGGCCGATGTCCAGCACCGGCTCAGGCCCAACGCGCACAATGGTGGATGGATCGTCAGCGAGCACATCGACATGACCGATACGGCTGACACCATCAGCGTCGCGGAAACCCGCAAAGACACGAATGGTTTCCTCATCGAGCCGCCAGGGCGTGGGGGTGAGCGCGGAATGGCGCATCCAGCCGCCGACACCCTGCCGCGCGGTCTCGAACACCAACCCTTGCCTGCTCCACGTGCGCATGGCCGCTAGATCCCGACATCGAAGCTGGACTTGCCCGGTACTGCGCGAGCCGGCGAGCCCACGTACACCCGCCCGGCTTCGGTATCGCGCGTCACCAACGCACCCGCGCCGATCACGTTGTCGGCGGCCACCTTGACGTGGTCGTTGAAAGTGGCGTTGACACCTACGAAACTGCCCGATCCTATCTCGCAGTAGCCTGAAATGACCGCATGGGAGGCCACGAACACGTTGTCGTGTACCACCGTGCGGTGGCCCACGTGGTTGCCGCTCCAAAGGATGCAGTTGTCGCCGATGCGCACGAAAGGCTGAACCACGTTGTTTTCGAAGATGAAGCAGTTCTGCCCGATCTGCGCGTTACGCCACACGAAGGCGCGCGAACTGATATACGTGGCACAGGTGTAGCCGCGCCGCCTGGCATCGAGGAACAATCTTGTGCGCAGGCGATTGAGCCCGCTGGCAGGCACTGCCACGAACACCTCGAACTCCCCGGGTGGGAAGTCGTACTCGAGCGTTTCATAGGCCACTACCGGCCGTCCCTCGATCCTGTCGGCAACGATGTACTCACGCTCGACACTGAACGCGGCGACGTCGCGGTCGCTGTCGTGTTCGAAGTATTCCAGCGCTATCCGTGCGAACTCGCCGGCCCCGACGAGCACTAGCGGCTTAGGCATGCGGCCATGTCCTGTACGAACATCGCGGCCTTCGTCTCGCGGAGGAAGTCGCCGTAGTCGGTGATGTAGTCGCCCGGGTCATAGAGCTGGTCGGCCAGGACCATCAGCACGCAGTCATCACTGAAGTCGTAGAGCTCGCGCCACACCATGCGGCCCAGCAGCAGGCCATGGGATGGGTCGTTCAGCACCACTTCGGTTGGGCCGGTGCCGTCGTCCAGGAGAAGCTTTACCGAGCCGCGTACACATACCGCAAGCTGGTTCAGATGCCGGTGCGCATGCTGCCCGCGATGCACTTTCTCGTGCGTGGCAAACAGGTAGTACACACGCTTGATCTGGAAGGGAACGTTCCGTTCCTGTTCGAGCGCGACAAGCATGCCGCGATGGTCTCCGTGCTTCTGTAACTGGATGCGTTCGATTTCCATGGGCCTTGGCCAGTTCTCGCGATGCACGGGGACAACCCTCGTGATTGAGTGCCGGCCGTATCGCGAAAGGTTGCGCCGCCCCCCGCACGCAACCTTCCGGCAGGCCCGCGGCACTCACCGTCACTAGGCGCCCACAGGCAGCGGCCGGCCAACGAGCCTGGCGCTGCGGGGTACAGGGCAGAAAACGTGGCACGACGAAGGGTAGTGAAGGCCATGGCACCGGAGACCAACGAAAGCGCCCCGGCGCGTCCCAGGAAATTGGTGGCCCTACACTGGATCACCGTGCTTTGCGTGCTGCTCGCGGCGGCATTCATCCTGACCCGCGACCAGGTCGACGGCCGGGCCCTTCGCCAATGGCTGCTTGAAGGCCACCGCCACTTCGGCCTGATCGTCTTCATTTTGTTCTTCATACGCGTGGCGCTGCGCGTCCGCCTGGGCAAGCTTCAAGCCACGCATGAATCGCACTGGACGCTGCGGTGGGTCGCTGGTCTCACCCATGTGGCGCTTTACGCCATTCTTCTGACACTGCCATTGCTCGGCTGGGCGTTGAGCAATGCCCAGGACAAGCCGGTGCATTTCCTCGGGCTCACCTTGCCGGCCCTCGTCGCCGCCGACGAGGACCTCGCCGACCAGTTGCAGGCGTGGCATATCGATGCCGCGTGGATTCTTCTGGTCCTGGTCTGCCTGCACATCCTCGGCGCCCTTTACCACCATTTCCTGGTGCGCGACCAGGTGTTGCGCGCGATGTTGCCGACACGGCGTCGCTGATGCCCCGCCTTAACCTGAGACAAGGAGTTTCCATGTTGTCCACCACCCATCGCGCGACCCGCCGGCTACGTCCCTGGCAGCCGTGGTGCGCGCTCGCGTTGTTGCTGCTGCTGGTCAGTGGCGGTGCGCAGGCGGTGCCGGCTTATGCACGGCAAACGGGTTCCGCGTGCGCGGACTGCCACGCGGCCGCCTATGGCGGTGGCGCTGGCGGACCGATGCTCACGCCCTACGGGCTACGCTTCAAGATGGGTGGCTATACCGATAGCGATGGCAACGGAACGAAGATCCCGGTATCCATGCAGCTGACTGAAACCCATACCGCGCCAGCCAAGGGTGAGAGCACCACCAACCTCACCGAAGGCGATCTGTACCTCGCCGGGCGCGTGTCGGACAACGTGGGCGGCTTCGTCAAGGTCGAGGCCGACCGCACCGGCCACGACACCTACAACACGGTACTGCGCAATGTGGATCTTCGTTTCGTGGCCAAGGAACTGAAATTTGCCGGCAAGGAACTGCTGCTGGGCGTGAGCGTAAACAACATGCCGGGCTTCGACGATCCCCTGAATGCACTATCGGCGTCGACCACGATCGCACCCGCCGGTGTCACCGGCACCCTGCTGAATTTCTCCTCCGCCAATGCCCCGGCCAGCCGCGTGATCGGCGCCACCGTGTACGCCCTGTTCGATGCCAACTGGTACGGCGAGGTGGGTACGTATAATTCCCTGCCCACATCGCTTCAGGACCATCTTGGCTATAACGTGGCAGGCGATCCGGGCAAGCTCAGCGACACCGGCTACTTCCGCTTCGCCTACATGAAGGACATGAAGAGCCAGTACTTCTCCGCGGGTCTTGTGGGACTGAGCACTAAACGCGAGCTTCCACGCAATGGTGGCCCCAAGGACGACATCACCGACCTCGGCTACGACGTGAGCTACCAGTACCTGGGCAATCGCGACAACATCGTGCAGCTTTCCTACTCGAACATCCTGGAGAAGCGGAAGTACGGCAGCACGTTCGCCAGCCCCACCGATCCGACCTTGTTCTCCCGTTCGCGCGGCAATGTGCACGACCAGACGCTCACGGCCACTTACGTCTTCAAGCAGAGCTATGGCCTGACCGTGGGGCATCTGCTCAGTACCGGCTCGTCGGATCCGGCTCGCTTCGGACCCAATGGCGACCCGGACACCACGGCCAACCTGATCAGCGTGTACTGGGTGCCCTTCGGCAAGGACGATTCGTATATCCGCTGGGGCAACCTCAAGCTCACCGCCACCTGGTTCCGCTTCACCAAGTTCAACGGCGCCACCAGCAACATCTTCGCAGCGCCGTTCGGCGCCCCGAGGACGAACCCTGGCGACTTCAACTCGTTCTCGGTTGCCGCGACCCTGGCCTTCTAGAACCCTGCACGGAGTAATGAGTGTGACGAAGTTGATTTTGGGGATATCCACCGCGGTCCTCGTCCTCGGCTGGATGCTTGCCCCACCCCTGGCCCTGGCGGGTGACGCGTCCGCCGGGGCAGACGTCTTCAAGAAGGAGTGCTCTGAATGCCACACCACCAGGGAAGGCCGCAACAAGAAGGGGCCCAGCCTGTTCGGTATTGTCGGGCGCAAGGCGGCCAGCATCCCTGACTTCAATTATTCCGATGCCCTGCGGGCCAGGACCGACTGGGTCTGGACGGCTGACAAACTGCACTGGTACCTGTCACAGCCGGTGAAACAAGCCAACCCAGGTACCAAGATGAAATACGATGGGCTGGACGATCCGAAAGCCCTGGACGATCTCATCACCTTTCTGGGCACCAATCACTGAAAACGTGGTTTGCAAGGCTTCCAAGGGGATTGGCGGTGGTTGCGGCCGGGTTCGCCGCCACCGGCATGCCCGTGCACGTTTACGCCCAGTCCAACTTCAGCGGTCAGGTGGCCGTGGGCTCTCAACTGGTGGACCGGGGCCTGGCAATCACCTCTGCAAGGCCCGTGGTACAGGGCGCAGTGAGCTGGGCGACACCCGACGGCTGGGCGCTGGGCGCCTCGGCCGGGGCGCCTATGAGCTCTCCGGGGAATATCGCCGAATCGCTGCTGCAAGGTTCGCGCGCCTGGGCCGTGTCCACCGACTGGCAGGTCCAGGCCAGCCTGATGTACTACCGCTACACCCGGGTCGGCACGTCCCGGAACTATAGCCGTGCCGAGGCGGGCATGGCCTGGGTGTACCGCGACACCCTCACCCTGGGGCTGTCGGCCGTCCGCGCCATCAATTCGCCCGCTTCCGACCACAGGGTGCGGCCAGGTGCGGACATCAACTTCCGCTGGCCGCTACCCTGGGGTTTCAGCTTTTCGACAGGCGTGGGTGTGTCCCAGACCCTCGTGGTCGCCGAAACGTATGGCGCGACTGGGGCCAGGGCCTATTACCCCCGGGTCACCGGATACCGCTATGGCCATGTGGGCCTGGCCTGGGAGCGCGGCCCCTGGCGCGTGGACCTGGAGCGGGTGGATTCGGACCTCGGCAAGCACGACCACCGGGGCAACCTGGACGCGGCGCCCTGGGTTGGGACGATTTCCCGTTCATTTTAGCCGACGTAGGCAACCTTTTCGGGCTGGTATGGTACTTACCGGCATCCAAAGCCACCGATAGACCCTTCTACCCAACCCATGAACGACGCCGATATCCAGGCCGACGCCACCGACCGCATGCTGCTTGAGCGCATGGCCGCGGGCGACCGGGCCGCACTGGGCGTGATGTACCGCGGCTATCACGGCCGTTTGTGCCGGTTCCTGTCGCGCCTTACCCGCCGTCCGGACGTCATCGAGGAAGTGATCAACGATTGCTTCTGGATCACCTGGCAAAAAGCCGGGACATTCCATGGTGATTCGCGTGTATCCACATGGATCATGGGCATCGCCTACCGATGTGGCCTGAAGGCACTGCGCCAACACGGCGATGAACCGGTCGATGAAGACACCGTACCGCAGGAGCGCCTGCCATCCCACGACCCGGGCGACGACCGCGAGCTACGCGACTGGCTCGGCAAGGGCCTGGAAAAATTGTCCGTGGACCAGCGCGTGGTGATCGAGCTGGTGTACGGCGTGGGCCACAGCCTGGACGATGTGGCCGTGATCATGCAGTGCCCTGTCGGTACGGTGAAGGCACGTTTATTCCATGCGCGGGTAAAATTGCGCAATGTGCTTCCCTCGCTGGCAGGCGAACCGGCCCGACTGAAGGAGGGCGCGCCATGACGTTCACTATGGATACCAACCGGGACTGCGCCCGCGCGTGGGAGGCGATGCCTTCCGTGCTGCAGGAAAGCGCGTCGCCGGAACAGAACGTCTGGCTTATGGACCACCTTGCCCATTGTGAGTCCTGCAGCGCGGACTACGCCCAGCAGGAACGGCTCCGCCTTGCCTTGTCGTTGCCGGCGGATATTCCCGTCGATCCGGCCGTGGGATTGAAACGGCTGCTGGCGCGGCTGGATGTCCCGTTACCCAAGCCAGTGGTGCAGCGGGCACGCAATGGCTGGCTGACGCGCGCCCTTGCTGCCGCGGTGCTGTTGCAGGCGCTTGCCATCGGCGCGCTGGGCGCGAAGTACTGGTCGGACAACACCAACCCGGCCTACCGCACCTTGAGCCAGACATCCGCTCCGGTGCCCACCGGCGCGCTGCACGTGGTGCCCGACGCCAGCATGTCCCTGGCCGACTGGAATGCCTTGCTGCACTCGTTGAACCTGCAGGTGGTGGGCGGGCCTAACGATGTGGGTGCCTATACGGTGGTGCCGTCGGGCTCGTCCACCGCGGGCTCTCCCGTCCTGCAAAAGCTGCGCGCCACGCGGGGCATCCGCCTGGCCGAACCTGTCGCATCGGCACCATGAAAGCAGGGGTACTGATGCTTGGCGCCATGTTGATGGCGTTGTGCGGGTGTGCGACACCGCGACAGGCCGCGATGCAGGCTGCAGACACCTCCTCCCCGAGCATCAGCAGCGGTGAGGGCGTGGCTAGCATGGATGCCACGCGCGACATCGTGCTGGCAGTGGACAATCCGCTCGACCCCCCATCCATGCACGCAGGATCCAGTGTGCTCGGCTATGCACCGTCGAAGAAATACGATGCCGGCCAGCGTGCAGTGCTCACCATCGAAGCGTTGAAGCAGGGTTACCGGATGCGCCAGGTGGCCGGGTGGCCGATCAAGGCGCTGAACGTGTATTGCGTCGTGCTGGAACCGCCGCCTGGCATCAGTCGCGACGAGCTGTTAAGTGCGCTGGCCAAGGACGACCGCGTGCAGCTGGCGCAACCCCTGCAGGACTATAAAACCTACGCCGATGCGCCGACGGCTGGCCGGCACTACAACGATCCCTACGAAAGCCTTCAACGCGGCTTCACCGAGACCGATGCCGCCGTGGCCCACACGGTAAGCCAGGGTAATCGCGTAGACGTGGCCGTGGTCGACACCGGGGTGGACGCAACGCACCCGGACCTGGCTGCCAGTATCCACGACACGCACAATGTCGTGGACGACGACCCCGTGTCGTTCAACCGTGACAGCCACGGTACCGAGGTCGCCGGCGTGATCGCCGCGGTCGGCGATAACCACCAGGGCATCGTCGGCATGGCGCCGAAGGCATCCTTGAGCATTTACAAGGCGTGCTGGTATCCGCCCCACGGCAGCAACGGTGCCCGATGTAATTCGTTCACCCTGGCCAAAGCACTGGCCGCGATCGGCGAGACCGACGCACGTATCGTCAACCTCAGCCTGGGCGGTCCCTCCGATCCGCTGCTCACCCGGCTTCTGGATGTGCTACTTGCCCAAGGCCGCATCGTGGTGGCAGCCATGCCACCGGAAGGCGACAACGGCGGCTTTCCTGACAGCACCACGGGTGTGATAGTGGTGCGAACCAGCAAGGCCGCGGCGGCCGCGCCTGGCGTGCTTAGCGCCCCGGGGACGGACATCCTGACGACGCAACCATCGGGCGGTTACGACTTCACCTCAGGATCGTCGATGGCGGCGGCGCACGTAAGTGGCATCATCGCGCTGATGCTGTCCATGGCGCCGAAGCTCGATGCGCGCACCGTCCAGCAGCTACTGCAGCAAAGCAGCAAGGTCTCCGGCGGTGTCACCCAGGTGAACGCCGCCGGTGCCGTGGAGGTGTTGGAGCGTCGGGAGAAGACCGCGCGCTGATTCGGTCAGCTAGCGCGAATGCGATGCCGCATGGAATTCCACCCAAAGGCCAAGATCACCGTAGGTCGGGGCAAGGAATGAATCGCCCAGCGGCCCGCGATAGCCCACCAGGTTCTTTTCCTCGTAGCCACGTTCCACCCATCGCCTGGCGCGCGCCAGATTGCTCACACTGACACTCACACCAAGCACCTGGGCACCGCCGCTGGCCATCGCATCGGCGGCCCTGCCCGAGCCATCGGGCTGCAGCACGAACACGTGCGTTCCCTTCGCTTCGATGTCGTAGCCACGGGCGGCGATATTCGCCAGGTGAACGGGCGAAGAATGGGTAAAGCCCATCTTCGCCAGCTGTTTTCGATCGGCCTCGACATCGGCGGACAACAACCACACACCATCGAGCGATTGCGCGGTGTTCGGGTGCACACGAGAAGCCGCGTCGTCGGCAACGAGGTCCGCCGCGGTGGGAGGTGGTGAGTAGTAGATGAAGAAAAGCCCGCTCGACAACGGCTGCCTGGTGAAGGCGAAGAGGCGCCAGCGCGGCGGATGTCCGGGGCCCTGGCCATCAGGGTCGTTGGCGGGGGCCGAGAAGATATCCGTCACGGCAAAGCCATCGCCCTTGAGGAAATCCCTTGCCTGTTCGAGCTGGTTCGATCCAAGGCCGAACGTGCGCGCGCCAGCGCCGCCGTGGAGCAGATCCTGGTCCGCACGCGAGCCTGGGTCCATGTCGGGGTTGGGCCGGGTAAGAGCTTCCAGCTCAATGAAGCTTCGGTCGGCCATGCGCACATAGCGGTTGGCGATGCCTGCCGGGTCTCGTCCCGGATGTACCTGGAAACCAAGTTTCACCGTCATCACGGCCGTGGCGCGGTCCATGTCCGGTGCCCACAGAAGCACGTGGTCCAGGCGGGCGGAGCCTGGGATGCCTGGGATGCCTGGCGCCGAAGCCTGTTTTGCCGGTGGTGACGCCATCGCGTCGAGAGACATGCTTGCCGTGCCAGCCGCTGCGATCATGACCATGACCATGGCCATGATCCGAAAACGCATATTCGGTGAGTTCATCAGGCGATTCCCCAAAGGTGTCGGGCTTCCGCCGCGATCATATCCGGGTATTCCCCGGGGAAGAAAAGAGAAGAGAGGATTCGGCAAGGCCGCGGGCAAGAACACCTCCCCCCACGCCCTTTGCCGCGGCTGCTGTTTGCAAGAATTGCCGGCGTCTCATGCCTTGTCTCCGTGGAGGCTCAGGTCGGCATTCTCCCGGCACCTGACTGTCGATTGCGCGCAGGAAAAGACGGTGCCGGGCATGGATGGATGATTTCTGGCAGGATCGGCCGATGAGCCGCCCCGATTGCTACCCCAGTGCGCCGTCCGCGGTATTCGCCGGTGGCGGGGGGTTGCCCCTGCTCGATACATTGACCTCGCCGGTGCCACTGGGCCTCTTCGACTCGCCGGTGGATCACCGCCACGTGCTTTGCCTGCACCTGGGCGAACCCGTGCCGGTGTCGTGGCGAGCGACACGCGCAGAGCGCACAGGCACACGAATCCACGGTCAGTTCTGCGTGGTGCCCGCCGGTTCCAGCACGCGGTGGACGTTGTCCCGGCCCGCGCGATCGTTGCTGCTTCGCCTTTCTCCGTCGCTGTTATCGGAAACAGCCGACAGCATGGGACTAGGCACCCCACATGCTTCGCTGGCGCCATCGATCCACATTCGCGACCCCCAGGTCGAGCGCATCGGCTGGATGATGCAGGCAGAAGACCATGAGGACTATCCCGGCGGCCGGTTATTCGCCGACAGCCTGGCCACCGCGCTTGCGGTACGGTTGCTGGCGTTGCAATCGCGGCATGGCGGCGTGGGTGCCAAAGCGGCGCGCGCATTGCCGGCGTGGCGTCTGCGCCAGGTGATCGAGTACGTCGAGGCCAACCTGGACCAGGATCTCACCCTCGCCGAGTTGGCCCGCATCGCGGGCTTCAGCGTGTCGCATTTCAAGCCCATGTTCAAACAGGCTACCGGCATTCCGGTGCATCGATTCGTGATGGAGCGTCGCGTCGAACGCGCGCGTATCCGTCTGCTCGAAGGCAGGCAAAGCATCACCGAGATCGCCCTGGAAACCGGCTTCGCCCATTCCAGCCATATGGCTCGTTGCATGCGCCGGTTCCTGGGAATGGGACCCTCGGACGTTGCAGCCACTGCCATCCCTCCTGCGGCTTGACCGCCGTCCACTGCCTTGAGAGAACATGATGCGCAGCCTTGTTCGTGGCATGCTGTTGATGTCGTACGCCTTGGCATCCATTGCCGTAGCGCAAGTCCACCCGTTCCCCGGAACGTTCAAGATCCGGGACATCCCCTCCAACGGGGCGACGATTCATGTCCGGGTGGGTGGCGAAGGCCCGGCCGTGGTGTTGATCCACGGCTTCGGCGACACCGGCGATATGTGGCAGCCTCTTGCAGTGGAGCTGGCCCATCACCACACCGTGGTGGTTCCCGACCTTCGGGGCATGGGCCTGTCGTCCCATCCCGCCGACGGCTACGGCAAGATGAACCAGGCGCGCGACATTCGTGGCGTACTTGATGCGCTGCATATCGATCACGCGGATATCGTGGGCCACGATATCGGTACGATGGTGGCATACGCGTATGCGGTGAGTTACCCCACCAAGACCAACCATCTGATAGTGATGGATGCGCCGGTACCTGGCATCCCGCCATGGGACACCATCGTGCGGTCCCAGCAGACCTGGCATTTTTCGTTTGGTGGGAAAGATGCCGAACGACTGGTGAAAGGCCGCGAGCGCATTTACCTGGATCGTTTCTGGAACGAGTTCGCCGGCGACCCGTCGAAAATTACCGAGCAGACACGTGTCTATTACACGAAGTTCTATGCGCTTCCCGGCGCGATGCATTCGGCCTTCGCACAGTTCCTTGCCATAGCCAAGGACGCCGACGATAACAAGGTCGCCATGCAGACCAAGCTGACCATGCCCGTGCTGACCATCGCGGGCGGGAAATCCTTTGGGGCCAACGAGGCGGTGGTGATGCGCAATGTTGCAACCAACGTCACGGAACTTGTCATTCCCGAAGCAGGGCATTGGCTGATGGACGAGAGTCCGGCAGAGGTGATCAAGGCCGTGCAATCATTCCTGGATTCGCCGCCTGCCGTGAGGAACAACGCGCCGTAGCGGCGGCAGAGAGGATGCTAGCGGTGCAGGGAGGCCAGGAGGATTTGCTCAATCCAGGGCTTGGCCAGGTATTGGAACATCCCCCACATCGCCAGGATCACGCCCCCGGCGGCCAGGGCGACCATACGCCACAAACCCGCCTTCGTCGGAAGGTGGTTCAAACGCTCGAGTATGCCGCTGACCTGACCGGTGAGGAGTCGCGTGGCGTCCTCAAGCCGCGTCACGCGACCGGCGACGTCCTTGACTAAATCATCGCCCATGATTCCTTTCCTTGGGTTGGGCTCAATCCTTGCGTTCACGCGCATTTGGAGCCCGGCGTTTCCGATGGGTACACAGCATAACGGGGTACCCATCGTCCCGGTATCAGGTATCGCCGACTCCATCGTAGGTCGCGCTCTTGGGCGACGCGCGGGTTAGTATTCACCGCCCCCCCGTGTCCATGCAGGCTTCGCACCATGCAATGCCTCGACAATCTCCTGCTCAACACCGACAGCTACAAGGCAAGCCACTGGCTGCAGTACCCGCCAGGTACCGATGCCACCTTCTTCTATGTGGAATCGCGCGGGGGCACCTACGATCGCACCGTGTTCTTCGGCCTGCAGGCGATCCTCAAGGAATACCTGGCAAAGCCCGTCACTCATGCACATGTCGATGAGGCCCGCGATCTGTTCGCTGCACATGGCGAGCCCTTCAACGAGGCGGGGTGGCGCTACATTGTCGATCACCACGGCGGCCTGTTGCCGATACGGATAAGGGCCGTGCCCGAAGGTACCGTGGTGCCGACGCATCAGGCGCTGATGACGATCGAATCCACGGACCCCGCCGCGTTCTGGGTGCCCTCGTACCTGGAGACGATGCTCCTGCGCATCTGGTACCCGGTGACGGTTGCCACCATCAGCTGGCATGCGAAGCAGACTATTCGGCAGTTCCTGGAGCGCACCAGTGATGACGTGGATGGTCAGCTTCCTTTCAAGCTCCACGACTTCGGCTCCCGCGGTGTTTCTTCCGTGGAGTCCGCCGCCATCGGCGGGGCGGCACATCTGGTGAATTTCCTTGGTACCGATACGGTGTCTGGCCTTCTGCTGGCCAGGGCCCACTATCACGAGCCGATGGCCGGCTTCTCCATTCCCGCCGCCGAGCACAGCACGATCACCAGCTGGGGCCGCGAGAACGAGGTGGATGCCTATCGAAACATGCTCCGGCAGTTCGCCAGGCCTGGTTCTATCGTGGCCGTCGTGTCAGATAGCTACGACATCTACCACGCCATCAGCGAACACTGGGGCAAGACACTCCGCCAGGAGGTGATCGATTCGGGCGCCACGGTGGTCGTGCGCCCGGATTCAGGTGATCCTGTAGCCGTGGTGCACCAGTGCCTGGAATTGCTCGACGAGGCCTTCGGCCATACCGTGAATGGCAAGGGCTACAAGGTGCTCAACCACGTCAGGGTGATCCAGGGCGACGGCATCAATCCCGCCAGCATCCGCGCGATCCTGGACCGGGTGACCAGCGCCGGTTATGCCACCGACAACGTTGCCTTTGGCATGGGCGGAGCGTTGCTGCAGCAGTTGAATCGCGACACGCAGAAATTCGCCTTGAAGTGCTCCGCGGCGCGAGTCAACGGGGCGTGGATCGACGTATGGAAGGATCCGATAACCGACAAGGGCAAGCAAAGCAAGCGGGGACGGATGACTTTGCTGCGGCATCGCGAGTACGGCACCTTTAAGACAGTACCGGTGCCTGCCCAGGCTCGTTCATTGGACGATATCGACAAGCCGATGGGGTTCGATGATGCGATGGTGACAGTTTGGGAAGACGGAAAGCTCATCAGCGACCTTACCTTCACGGACATTCGCGCGCGCGCTGACGCGGCACGGCTTTAGCCGTCTTACCAGACTTCAACTTCGTAGATGCGCATGGCCGGGTCATCGGTCTGCGTGGGCTTGGTCACATCCAGTTCGACGTAGCGCGCCTGTTCCGGGGCGATGCGATGTTCGGTGATGCTTGCGGTGTTGCTCGATTCATCCACCACTGTCTTCCAGGTTTTTCCGTCAGGCGACACCCTCAGCCTGAAAGCGCGAGTGTTCATCGCCACCGGCTCGTTGCCCGCACCGGCATGCTTGATGGTGAAGCCTGAGATCCGTCGTACCTGCCCAAGGTCGATGCGCAGCCAGCCGGGGGTCTGCAGTGTGCAAAACTTGTCCTGGGTTTTGCTCTCCACTTTGCCGTTCACCGCCTTGCTTGCTTCCTCGCCCGGCTTGCAGATCGGCGAGCCGGTCACGGGCTTTCCCAATGCGAGGTTGACGCGGGAGGCATCTTGCGCTTCTACAGCCAGGGCGCCGGCGGCGGAAAGCAGGCAAAAGCCGCCGAACAACAGTGTGGAAAGCCGTGTCATCGATGATATCCGTGGGAGGGCAGGGTAGTGTCGGCAAGCCTTGCCTCAGGCTGCAACAGCGCCTGCTTGGCAACTTTCGCCGTCTTGTGCTGGCCGTCGTGGCTCCAGCCCGGGGGCATCACCAGGTAAAGCAGTTTGTTGCCGAAGCCTGGCGCGTTCCATACATCCTTACCCAGTAGGTAGAATTCACCCAGATAGGCGTCGAGCACGCTGTAGCGCTTGACCGGGCGGGTGATGCCATATTCGATCTCGATATCGTCGCGCTCTTCCACGTAGGTGCCGAACACGCGGTCCCAGATCGGCAGAAGGTTGCAGAAGTTGGTGTCCATGTACACCACGTTGCGCGCATGATGCACGCGGTGGTGCGATGGCGTCAGGATGAAGCGGTTGAGTACGCCGAGCCTGCCGTTCTTCAGCACGTTCTCGCCGACGTGAATAAAACTTCCCCAGAAGCCATCGATGATCATGATCAGGATCAGCAGCGGCGGGCTCACGCCCAGCACCATGCAGATGCTGGTGCGAACGAAGTCGGCATAGGCCCCTTCCAGGAAAATATGCGAGTAGTTCACGCTAAGGTTCATTGCCACCGGCGCGTGATGCGTGGAGTGCAGGCACCACAGCAGCCGGACCTTGTGCGCAAGGAAATGGTAGACGAAGTGAGAGAACTCCCACGCCACATAACCGTAAAGCAATCCATACCAGGTAAGGCCCGCCTGGAAGAGGGCGAACCGCTGGAACAACCCGATACACAACCCCACCATGGCAATGGTGATGAAGTTACCGATGAAGCGGTTCAGTACCATTACCAGTAATGGCACCTGGTAGTGCTCGCGGTTGAACGTCTTGACGGCGACGCTGCGCAACAGCTCGAACAGCAGCAGCGGTGGCAGTAGCGGATTGAGCAGGGCGGAGAAGCCATCCACGGTGAGAAGCGCGCGGTAATCGCCCTTGGCAGCCAGCTCCAGCAACGGCCCCAGGCCGAAGAAGCCGAGCAATTGGTCGTACACCCACCCCACCATGTCCATCGTTGGCGCCGCTCCCCGGCCGTACTGGAAACCCCGGTTTATCACGATCTAAATTTGGTCGCAAGTGACAGTCGGGAAGGCCGGCGTGATTTTCGCCGGCCCGGCGTCAGAATATCTGCACGCCTTTTCCGGGGTTGGCGCGATAGTGATCCAGGCGGGACTCGAGGGATCCGACATGGATCTCGAGCTTGTGTCCATCCGGATCAAGGAAATAGAGCGAATCGCCTTCGCTCTGGTTGCTCCGCCATAGGATGCACGTCGTCTCAAGGCGGGCTTTGAGCGCGGGAAAGTCTGCCGGCGCCAGCGAAAACGCGATGTGCGTGTAGTCAGGATGGGGCGCCGTCCGCGCCTGGATATCCTGGGACAGGCACAGCCAAAGGGCGCCAGCCTCCAGGTAGGCTCCCTCGGGCCACGCGGCCCTCAAGGTGCAGCCCAGTACATCCCGATAGAACGCGACCGAACGTTGTACATCGCCGACAGCAAGGGTGATGTGGTTCAGGCCTGTGATGGCGATCGTCATGCGTCCTGAATTCCCCTGGGCAAGACTTTACCGACCGACACTATCCCGGAACCTTAACGGCGCCACGCCCCATTGGTCATGTATACACCGTATACGGCTCTGTATACGATGTATACATCCATTTATCCGCCGGCGTTCCCTCGTAGAGGAAAACCAAATGATCGTACTGTTCGCCATGCTCCTGAGCGGCGCGATGTTCTATCTTTCACAAGGCCTTGCCGATGTCTGGGCACTGGCGTGGTTCGCGCCCGTCCCACTGCTCTGGTTGGCTTACGGAAGGGCGCCGACGTGGCAGGTGGCTGGCGCAGGCGCCGTGGCCATCCTTGCCGGGTCGGCCTATGCCGTGCAGTGCTATGGCACGCTTCCGGTCATGATCATCCTTGCGGTGGTGGGGCCGCAGGTGGTGCTGTTCACCGCGGCCATGGTGTTTGCTCGGGCGGTCCAGCGGCATGGCTCTTCATGGCTGACACTGTTCGCGTTTCCTGCCGCGTGGACGGCATGCGAATACCTCGTTGGCGCTATCTCGCCGCACGGTACATACGGTTCGCTTGCTTATAGCCAGGTGTCGGCACCATTGCTGATCCAGGGCGCGTCGCTGTTTGGCTATTGCGCCGTGACGTTCGCGCTTTGCCTGTTCGCCAACACCCTCGCCATGGCGCTTCGTCCAACAAGGACCTCAATGGTGGCGATCGCGACGGGACTGGTGATCTGCGTCGCGAACGTCGCCTTCGGCATGCTGCGCCTGGCGCAACCCCAACAGCCGGGTGTTCGAGTAGCGGCCATGGTCGATGAAACCGCCATGGAGCACGCCTGGCATGCAAAAACATCGCAAGATGCTTCGGCCGTGGTCGAGGCCTATGCGAACGCGATCCGCGGTGCCGCCGCGCAGGGTGCCACCTTCGTGGTCACGCCCGAGGGCGGAATGCCTCTGAAGAGCAATTGGGCACCAGCCATCCAGGCACAACTGGCTGCTGTGTCGACACAAGCGAACGTGCACATCATCGCGGGCTTCAACCAGATCGACCCGCCCGGCGATATCGCCCTGTCATTCCAGCCAGGTGGCGCCGCGCAGTTCTATGCCAAGCGCCACCCGGTGCCGATCCTCGAGGACCGGTTCGTGCCCGGCAGACAGTCCGGATGGCTCGGCAACGGTCGCGCCATGGAGATCTGCAAGGACATGGATTTCCCGGCGACGATCAACCGCGATGCGGCAAAAGGCGTTCGCCTGATGGGCGTGCCCGCGGGTGACTTCGGCCTGGATGCGTGGCTGCATGCGCGAATGGCGGTGATGCGCAGTGTCGAGGGCGGCTTCGCCATGGTGCGTGCGGCAAACGATGGACTGGTAACGATCAACGATGCTGAGGGGCGCTTGATCGCCTCGAAAATGGCGGCGCCCGTGGGCCTCACCAGCGTCGTGGCCGAGGTGCCACTGGGGCCCGGACCCACGGTCTACATCCGCATCGGAGATGTGTTTGCCTGGTTGTGCGTGGCGATCTCGTTGCTAGCGGGGTATGCGGCTTTCGCCGGTGCTCCGGGGCGACGGCACCGTTGACTGGCTCAATGGGCGAGCTGGCGGCACATGTCGACGACGACGCCGTGGGCAATCACCCGCAGATACCGTAACGCCCCAGGGTCGGTGGCGAAGGCGGGTTCGATCGTCGCTTGTTCGAGCATCCTCGCAACAACGGGATGAACCGCAGCGAGCAACTCGTCCAAGAGCTGTTCGCCCACAACCTGTGGCAAGTCGAGTGTCTTTCCGAAGGAAAGTACGTCATCGCGCCGCAGATCACCGAAGCGAGTCGCTGCCCCCATACTGACGGACAATTCTGCCCTCCCCCACGATCCCGGTTCGCTGTAGCTGGCGGTCGAGACGAGGTCATAGTGGGGCGCAAGCTCCACGCCTGCACGTCGCACGAAGAACGAAAGATTCTTCAGGTGAGCGTCGCCATTGCCAATGACCGCGTTGAAAACCGCCCAGCGGAAAAGCGACCTGCGGGTCATCGCCTTCGCGCGGCTTGCCTGGATGAGCTGGTTGAACGTTTCCGGCGTTGATTTCTGGTACTTGAAGATGCGGTCGATGGAGAGCAACTGGCAGGCGTCAAGGACATGAAGGCGCTGAAGGTCCGGCCATGCGCCCTCGCGATCGAAACGCTCGATCAGGTAAACCTGCTCAGGCACCTTTTTTGCGAGAACGGCAGGAACGGGAAGACCAACGCCGGCGGCGATGCGCATACAGAACCATTCATTGGCAACCGTGTGCGGGTAGTGGTCGGTATGTACGTGGTCGGGTTTCAAGATGTGGGTGGAGGGTGATAAGCCCACCGGTTCGTAGAGGTCGCCATCCAGCAAAACAACGGCCAGTTTGTGTTGTGCGCCAGCCATCGACATCCGCTTTGGCGCACCATCGGCAAGCGAGCGCCGGGGAAGATTGCGAATCCGACCTGAAAGCACTTCATCGGGAAGGGGCTGCAACCCACCTTCGAGGGATACACGACCCGGCACGGAAAGTACCAGCGCCCCTGCGGATTCCGCGCCGTACCACTGCAGCAGCCCGAAGGCGTCGGCCTGGTCGACGTGGGCTTCGCGGGCAAGCAGCGTACGAGCCTCTTCCTCGGGCAGGAGGTTGTCGAAGAACCACTGCACGGGGCGCAATGAACCGCCATCGGTAATAACGCTTTGCACTCTCGTCAGGGCAGGCGAAAGGTCGAAGCTGTCTGACGCGGCGATCCAGGCAGGGTCGTAGTTGAAAGACCAGACAGGCCCGTCGTCCCGTAATGTACCGATCAGTCGCCCGCGGTAAAGCACGTCCAATACGCGCGCCGAAACAACGACATCCACAGCGCTCAACGAAGCACTACCGACGGTTTGCTTGGCGGGGTGGCGATCTCGTCGGGTGTATCGGCGATGAGCCTTATGCCCAGTTCGTCCAAGAGATGGAGCACACGGCCAAGCGAAACCGTGGGCCGCCCTTTTTCGACGTCACCGAGGAAGACGTGGCTGGCGCCGACCATCGCAGCAAGCTCGGCTTGGCGCAGCCCCTGCCGCTTTCGCTGCGCCCGGATCACTTTGCCAAGGTCCTCGGCGGTCCTGATGGGTGTCACGGCAACTCCAATCTAAGGTCTGGCTTAGATATGCGGGCTTCGGGGCAGTATATCCAATAAATCTAAGCTAGAACTTAGATTCTCGTGAAACTAGAGGTTGGTACGTAGAGATATAAGCTATAGCTTATATTCCTTCACAAACAGGCTTCATGCACTTTCGGCCGGCTGGCAGGGCCGTAAGGCGCAGCACGATTTCGCCGAAGCACTGGAGGGTGCAACCAGTGAGACCTGGACCTACCACGTGGACCTCAGCAATCTGCCTTGATCGATCTTCTAGACTCGTTTCAATCGAAGCGCGGACCAATCCTCATCGATCGCGATCTGGCTGACGGTATCCAGCCCATGGGCCGGCGCCGCGGTGTGGATGATGTCCCGACTGAGGTCGCCCGCCAGTCGCGATGTGAGTTTGGGGTAGGCAACCCAGAGGATCGCGGTCGACCTCAGCCTTGGAAGCTGCGCCGTGAGACTGGTATCAAACTCTGCGCGCCCGTTGACGAACAACAATACGACGTCCGCCTGATCCACCCCGGCTCGCACGGCGCTGGCGAGTGCGGGCTCAACGTTTTTGGGTGCATTCAGAGCCGCAAAACTGCGGCCATGCTTTACCTGCAGGCGCTCAAGAACAGGTTTGTCGGACATCGCAAAAACGCCCCCGCTGAAATTCCCGAGTGCAGGGTACCGCGGCCCACGAGTCAATGTCGCCTTACGACTTCGATCGATGGTAGTAGCGGCGGGCCTTGTCCCGGCTTCCGCAGTCGGCCATGTCGCACCAGCGGCGGTGGCCATTGCGGGTTTGGTCGTCGAACAGCCAGTGGCATGAAGGACAGAAACGCAGCCGGTCGTGATTGCCGGCGGTGACGAGCTCGGCGGCATCGAGCAGGATGGGATTCAACGCTTCAGTGGCGCTGTGTGGCGGCAGCCAGATCCAGGCAAGCGTGGCCGGATCGATCACCCGCCCCTCATAGGCCTTGGCGACTGCCTTGCTCAGGTCCGCCACGGCGGCATTCTTTGGTCGCCCCGTGTGGGCCAAAGGTGCGAGTACGGAAGTGAGCATCCGGCGCGATTCGTACAACGCCTGAAGGTCGGTGTCCTTGCTACGTGGAAAGGGCAGACCGGCCGCCGCGAACCATCGCCTGGCGTTCTCCGGCGGGGTCAACCAGTCGTGTTCCTGCTCGGTCCCGGGCCAGCTGATCGTATTGACGAAATCCAGGCACAGCCGGCCACCCACGAGCTTATACGTGCCCCGGTATTCACCCGGATCAAGTTCGATAGGTTCCATGAACGAAGCTTACCATCTATTCCGATTTGACAGGTGAGGTTATCGGAACTATAAATCTCACCATCATGAACACACTAGATGGTAAAAATAGACCGATAGGGTCGCTCGCGCAGCGGGTGCCGCCGCAGGCGTTCTTCGTGGGCAGCGCGATCTTCCACTACCTGGGTCCATCGTTTGCCGTGCTGCTGTTCGCCCGCGTGCCGGTGGCGGGGGTGGCTTGGCTGCGCATCGTTTCCGCGGGGGTGGTGTTCGCCGTGTGGCGGCGGCCCTGGCGGGCTTTCCTGGCGGCAGCAAGCCATACGCGATGGATGATCGTCGCGTTGGGTGCGGTGTTTGCAGTCATGAACTACTGTTTCTATCGGGCTATAGCGGAGCTGCCGCTGGGCACAGTCGCGGCCATCGAGTTCGCAGGGCCGGTGGCGCTGGCACTGGTTGGCGCGCGATCACAGCGCAACGTGGTGGCGCTCGCCCTCACCGTGGCCGGCGTATACATGTTGACCGAAGTCCGGCTTGCCGGAACGCCGCTGGCTTTCGCCTGGGCCTTCGCCAACGCCGTGTTGTTCACGCTGTATATCGTGCTGGCACACAGTGTCTCCCGGGCGGATCCTGCCACCAGTCCCATCGATCGCCTGGGTGCATCGATGATGCTGGCCGGCGTGATCATCTCGCCGCTGGGATTTCGCGACGCCGCACCCGCGTTGCTCGATCCCATCGCGCTGGGCGCCGGCGTGGCGGTGGGGATCAGCTCGTCGGTCATTCCCTATGTATTTGACCAGTTGGCGATGAGCCGCCTGCCGCGATCGACCTATGCGCTGTTCGTTGCGCTATTACCGGCAACCGCGGTGATCATCGGCGTGATCGTGCTTGGCCAGATTCCCACACTCTTCGAGAACGTCGGCGTGGGACTGGTGGCGGCAGGTGTTGCGCTTCATCGACCAGCCTCATAGTTCGAAGCAGGAGTGGCCATGCAATACGTCAATGTTGGACGCAGTGGGTTGAAGGTGTCACAGCTATGCCTGGGCACGATGAGTTACGGAAATCCCAAGGCACGAGCCTGGATTCTGCCCGAAGAAGAAGGTCGGCCGATCATCCGGCGCGCGCTGGAACTGGGCATCAACTATTTCGATACCGCCGATATGTACTCCGGCGGCGACAGCGAACGCGTATTGGGCCGGGCGCTTCGCGATTACGCGCGGCGCGACGAAGTGGTAGTGGCCACCAAGGTGTTCTATCCCATGGGTCCCGGCCCGAACCAGCGGGGACTGTCGCGCAAACATCTGCTTGATGCAATCGACGCGTCGCTTGAGCGTCTGGGCATGGATTACGTCGACCTTTACCAGGTGCACCGGTGGGACGACGAAACGCCAATCGAGGAGACGCTCGAAACCCTCAACGACATCGTGCGCTCCGGCAAGGCCCGTTACATCGGAGCTTCCAGCATGTATGCATGGCAATTCCAGAAGGCGTTGATGACATCCGACCGACACGGCTGGGCCCGATTCATCTCGATGCAGAACCACTACAACCTGGTGTACCGCGAAGAAGAGCGCGAGATGTTGCCGCTGTGCCGGGCCGAAGGCGTGGGGATTCTGCCGTGGAGCCCGCTGGCCCGGGGCTTCCTGGCCCGGCCGCGCAGCGCGGCGGCTACCTTGCGGGCCGGCACCGACGCCTTCGCCCACGAGCTGTACTACACCGAAGCCGATTATCAGGTGGTCGATGCGGTGGAGCGGATCGCCGACGATCGCGGTGTCGCGCAGGCACAGGTGGCGTTGTCGTGGTTGCTGCACCAGACAGGCGTGACGTCACCGATCATCGGTGCCACGAAGATCGCGCATCTGGAGCAGGCCGTTGATGCGGCGTCGCTAACGCTATCGCTCGCCGAATGCGCCAGCCTTGAAGCCGCCTACCAGCCGCACCGGGTGTTGGGCCACACATAGGTCGGAAACCCCCGCAAGGCGATTGAGCACCATTGGAGCCCTGACCGTCGCAACTTTGGCGGACCTAGAGCCGATCTAGAATGCCTTGCTTAGGCCTCCATCGACAATGAACACCTTGATACCTGCCTTGCACCAGGGGAGCGAACTTCCGGCCAAGCAGTTAGACTGCTAGCACCCAGAGGGATGTTTGATGAAGATTTTTACGATCGGCTATGAGGGACTCGACGTCCACTCTTTCATTGCCCTGCTTCTCGAGAACGATGTTCAGAAAGTCGTCGACATCCGAGAGCTTCCCCTGTCTCGCAAACCCGGGTTTTCCAAGCGTGCGCTCGCCCAGAGGCTCACAGATTCCGGGTTGGAATATGAACACATGGTCAGGCTCGGATGCCCCAAGCATGTCCGTGACCGCTACAAGATAGACGGAAACTGGCAGCAGTATACGAAAGGCTTTCTCCGTCATTTGAGCAATCAAACCGAGGCAATCGAGGAACTCGCGGCAATCGCATCGGATTCATCCTGCGCGTTGCTGTGTTTCGAGACCGACTATAGGTTTTGCCATCGATCTTTCGTTGCGGATGCAGTTGGTTGCCACTCAGGGGGCGAGGTACGTCATCTGGCCGCCCGAAATGTCAAAATAGCGCGCCCTGTGCTGAGCCTGCAGCCCGCTTAGGCGGATAGATTAGGCTCACAATTAGCCATTGGTCCTGAAAGCGGTGCAGATTCCCCATCAGGAACATCAGGTCGCGTGCCGGAAGCTCGCTTTCGATTTTTCGCCGAAATGCTGCCTCCCAGCCTTTGCCATGATTCCTTAAGCAGTTCCAGTAGAGCGCTCCTATTTCCCAGTCGACAATTTTATGTCGATACTCGACATCGCCTTCCGATGTTCGACACAGGTAGTGATAGTAGAAGTCGTGGGGGATTTTTCGCAGATCTTGCATATCGCGACGAGCATCTGCCTCCGAGAACAACTCCATCTGTTGCTTCTTAAGTTTTTCGCGCTCCTCCGACGTCCAGTGGGGGCTTCGCGAAGGTTGGATATCCAAACAAAGAATCCGGTTGGGGCGAAGAATGCCGAGTGAAAGACCACTATCAAGGCGTGCGGTATCCAAGCTGGCGAAGTCACCAAAACTTGGTGAGTTGTCGATCCAGCGTCGACGCTCTATCCAATCGTCCTTCGTAGTTATTTGACTGCCGCATTCCAGGGTATCTACATAAATACGGTGACTTTCGGGTCTGCGGTCACTCGCAGGCTTGCTAACGCGAACATCCACCCATTGCCACTTCTTGAATTGCCTCCGATCTTCAACAAGCCGAAAGGGCACCGGGTAGAGACGCCGCATGCAGCCTTGTTCGGTGATGCCAGCAACACATGATGTTTCCACGTATTGCGAACTAGGTGATGGATAGGTCTTTGCCAGGATAAGAATGCGTTCAATCCTTGAGTGCGCCATGGCCACGAGTCCGATGTGTTGAGGGCAGTTGGGGCAATCGTATCGTTAGGTGCCGGCTCGTGTCCTGCGTACGATGCATGCGCGGTTGAAGTGACTGGGCGTGGCAGTTGACCGGTGCTGGCCCGCATGATCTAAGTTACCTTCAATTTCCGTACTGAGGTTGCCATGACGAAGATTCGGGTTGCAGGCTTCTCGCTTTCCATCGATGGCTTCGGGGCCGGGCCAGAGCAGAGCCTGGAGAGCCCGCTAGGCAAGCGCGGGGCGGAGTTGTTTCAATGGTTCTTCGGCACGAAAAGCTTCAAAGCGATGGTCGGCAAAAGCGGCGGCTCGGAAGGCGTTGACGAGCACTATGCGCACCGTGCGATGGACGGCTTTGGCGCCTTCATCCTGGGCCGCAACATGTTCGGCCCCATACGGGACGACTGGCCGGATATGAACTGGAAGGGCTGGTGGGGAGATGATCCGCCCTATCACGCGCCCACATTCATACTCACGCACTATCCGCGCGATCCCATCGTGATGGAAGGTGGCACGACGTTCCATTTCATTACCACGGGCATCGAAGCCGCGCTTGGCCAGGCCCGGGCCGCGGCGGGCGGCAAGGACATCAAGATTGGTGGCGGCGTGTCGACAGTGCGGCAGTATCTTCAGGCGGGTCTCGTCGACGAAATCCATTTCGCCATCGCCCCCGTCGTATTGGGGCACGGTGAGGCGATGTTCCAGGGCATCGACCTGCCCGCACTGGGATTCAACGTGGTCGAGCAGGCGGCGACCGAGCACGCGAACCACATCGTACTCAGTCGTTGAGGAATTCACCGCGCGTGCGAGCTCCTGGCAGTGGCTACATGTCCACGCCATTTGGCGAGGATGTCGAACTGTCGATGCGGATCAACTGAAGGGTTGTGGCTGGCGCAGTGCAGGTACGTCCGGGGCGACAAGCCGGGCGGACGGACTGCCCTTGACCTCCCCAAAATGCCGGTGCTCATTCCATGCAGCCGTGGCCTGCTCCATTTCTTCAGGGTGGCGTGCGACAAAATTCCACCAAAGAAGAATTTCCTCACCGAAAGGTTCGCCACCGATAAGAACCAACCGGCATGCCGCGCCGCATTGCAAGTCCAGCTGCTCTCGGCCGCTGCCGAGATAAAGCAGGGTGTCCGGCTCAAGCACTTCACCTTCGATCCGGGCCTCCCCGCTCAGCACAAGCACGGCGTATTCGAAACCTGGTTGAAGTGGAACGCTCAAGCCCGCCGCGTCGCCGGCCGTAAGGTCCATGCCCACCAGGGGCGAATAAACCTCCGGCGCGGCCTGCTTTCCGAAGGCTTCGCCAACCAGCACGGTCACGTGGAAACCGCCTTCGTCGACGAGGGGTAACTTCGGATAATGCTGGAAAGCCGGCGGCCGATGACGTTCAGCTTCGGGAAGCGCGATCCAGAGCTGCACCGCATGCAGGCGTCCGGCGGCGGGCGAGGCTTCGTCTTCCGAGTGGGCAATGCCGCGGCCGGCCGTCATCAGGTTGACCTGGCCGGGGCGTATCAGCTGCTCGTAGCCCAGGCTGTCGCGATGCATGATCTCGCCCTCGATCATCCAGGTGAAGGTCTGTAGCCCAATGTGCGGATGCGGACCCACGTGCAGGCCGTGTCCGGGCGCAGCGTCCACCGGCCCTGCATGGTCCAGGAAGCACCAGGCGCCCACCATGCGACGCCCGGACGTGGGCATGGCACGGTGAATGGGAATGCCGCCGACATCCGCACCCCGGGTGTCGATGCGTTCCATTACTCGGTGGCCTGGATGGTGCTGGCCATGTCGAGTGTCGGGCATGGGAGGACGTTGCTCGGAGTTGGTCATGGAATCACCTGCTTAGTGGAATCGCAGCTTGCGCCCGGCTCGATGCAACTTTCCCGGCATATGTGGGGACTCACCCAGGAGAGTCCCTGAAGCCTGCGCCGGAAGATCGAAACAAGCAACGCAGACTTCGGGCGTGCCGGGAGAACCTGAATTCATCACTATAGCGACATCGGCATGCACACTGGAGAGCAGTATCACAACTTCATGCTGGCCTCGAAGCGGGATCAGCCGGTGCGCGAAAGGTTTCAGAAGCTGGTGTTGACCTTGCTGCCCAAGGGAGCCGATGTGCTCGATTTTGGCGCCGGCACGGGTATCGACGCTAAGGTTTATGCCGGCCATGGACACCGGGCTTTCGTCTACGAACCGTCCGATGCGATGCTCGGTCACCTGGCAGTGCATTGTGGCGAGGAGATTGCCCGCGAATCCATTATCCGGGTCGCTTTGCCGCTCACCTGCAAGGTATACGCAGTGACGGCGAACTTCGCCGTACTGGATCATTTTTCCGATCACACGGCTCTGTTTGAAGAGCTGTCCCGTGTTGTCGACCCGGGTGGCTTTGTCCTGGCCAATATGGTCAACCCTTATTGTCTCGTCGACGCTCGTTATGCCTGGTGGCGGGCGAATCTCATGAATCTTGTGCGACGTGGCAAGTACGCCGTTCCCAGCGAAAGCGGTGTTCATCGATTTGCCCCGCGTGTCGTGGCGCGCGCAGCGGCGCCGCATTTCCGAATGGAAAGACTTATTCCCCGCGGGCCTGGACTGGCCATCCAACCATTCATGTTCCTGATGTTCCGGCGTGTCTGATATGTGGAAGGACTGGATCAGGCCATTCGTGCGTCCCCTGCCTCAATGGGCCACGGTAGGTGTTGCTCCCCCGCAGCAGGTGGTTACCGCGGCCGTGTCCTGGAAGGGCAACTGCGTCGACGTCACCACGGACCACACCGTGGCCTCGCTAAAGCCACTGGTCATCGCCACCAGCGTCGATGCCGGTGAACATCCCGTGCTTCAGTACCGCGATCGCGCCACGGGAAAGTTGCTGGGGACGTTGCGCCTGGTTCGGATGGCAGCCCTGTCCGCAGAAAACACCACGCTCACCCTCTACCATGTTTCAGCGGGAAGCCACCGATGCCTCGGCTGGCCACGGGGAGCATGGAACGCGTGGTTGCAAAACCGCCAGATGACGAAGAATCGCCTGACGAACCACTTGAATACCGAGCCTGCCGCAGTACAACAGCTGATGATCGCTTACCTGATTCCGCGGCCGGTGGTGCTTGTCTCGGTCAATACCCCAGACCACCGGAATATCTTCCCGATGGACCTGATAGGCCCGTTGGAACGGAGCGGCATTTTCTCCCTGGCACTTCGCAGCACCAATGTTTCGGTGCAAACCATACGGGAAACGCGCCGGGTGGCGCTGTCGCATATTCCCGCGACGATGAAAGCTGCGGTCTACAAGGCCGCCGAGCATCACAAAAGCCCGCTTCACGATTGGGATGCGTTGCAGTTTCCGGTCCAGCCGTCGAAGGAGTCTGGCATCCCCGTAGTTGCCTCGGCACTGCGCGTCCAGGAACTGGCCATCGTGCACAGTCAGGAGATCGGCCTGCACACTTTTTTCCTTTGTCGGGTTATCGCGGATGAAGGGTATTCCGCTGGCGACCAGCTGCATCACACAGCGGGCTTTCACCAAGCCTACCGCCGCCGGTCAGGAACGCCGTTCACGGAAATCTAGGCTGGTCGTATGCGTACCGGAACACCCTTCGCCGCTGGCGTCTTCGACGCCTCGTCGTGATACCACAAAGGAATCAGGGGATTCATCTCCGGGTAGTAGCCACCGACACACCCGTCGGGAAGATCAAATGCTGTCACGGTGAGGCCCGTCACTTCGCGGGAAACGCCGTCCCCGGCGTCGGTCACCAGGGATACACGGTCGCCCTCGCGAAGGTTTTCCCGCGCCATGTCAGCGGGATTTACCAGCAGGATCATCCGCGATCCTTCCAGGCCGCGAAGGCGATCACTGAACCCGTAGATGGTGGTGTTGAACTGGTCGTTCGAGCGCATGGTGATCAAATGGAAACGGCCCGGTGCATCACCCACGCCCAGTGCCGACATCACGGTGGGGGCGGTGAAGTCCGCCTTTCCGCTTTTGGTCTTCCACTTCCGTTCGTGGGCGGCATTGCCACGGTAGAAGCCACCCTTGTTGAACATCCGCGCGGAATAATCGTGGAACTGGTCGGGGTAGGTCTTCTCGATCAGCTCGCGCACGCGGCCGTAGTCGTCTATCCATGTTTCCCATGGCTGCCTGGGATTGACGGCAAGCGTTGCCCGCGCGATGCCGGCGATGATCGCTGGTTCTGACTTCAGGTACGGGCCGGCGGGCTCGGCATGGCCGACTGAACCATGTATATGGCTGAAGCTGTCCTCGATCGACACCGCCTGCGGTCCGCTGGCCTGGATGTCCTCCTCGGACCGGGCCAGGCATGGCAGCAGCCATGAGGCCCGGCCATGCACCAGGTGGCTGCGGTTTAGTTTGGTGGCGATGTAGACGGTCAGCGCCTGATCCTGCCAGGCCGCTTCCATCGCCTCTCGTTCGGGAATGGCGCGGACGAAATTCCCGCCAAGGCTGACAAAGGCGCGGACCGAGCCGCTGCGTACCCCCTCGCAAACCTCCACCGTGGTAAGGCCCTTCTCACGCGGTGGCTGGAAGTCGAAAAGCTCGGCCAGCTTGTCCAGCGGCACCAGTTCCGGCTTCTCCGAAATACCGACGGTGCGCTGTCCTTGCACGTTGGAATGGCCGCGTACCGGCGAGATGCCGGCACCCTGGCGGCCGATATTCCCACGAAGAAGAAGCAGGTTGACCAGCATGCCGATACTCTGCGAACCGTGCACGTGCTGGGTCAGTCCCATGCCATAGACGCCGATGACACGTTGGGCCGCGAGATATACCTCGGCCGCCGCTTCAAGGTCGGCGCGGCGCAACCCCGAGTGGTATTGGATATCTTCCCACGAGGCCTGTCCGGCGGCGGCGGCGAATGTTTCGAAACCTGACGTGTGTTCGGCGATGAAGGCCCGGTCGAGCACGCCCTCATCGCCATGGCTGCGCCGGGACGCATCCACCGCCAGCACGTGTTTGCACAACCCCATGATGGCCGCGATATCGCCGCCGGGGCGAACCTGCAAGTACATGTGCGACAGGTCCGTGGGATGCCCGGTGAGCATCTGCAGGGGATTTTGCGGATTGACGAAGCGCAACAGTCCCACTTCGCGCACGGGGTTGAAGGTGATGATCTTGCATCCGCGTTTGACGGCATCTTGCAGTGGATGCAGGAAGCGTGGGCTATTGGTGCCCGGATTCTGTCCAAAGTAGAAAATGGCATCGCAGTACTCGAAATCTTCCAGGACGCACGTGCCGACCGGTGATCCGATGACTTTCTTGAGACCTACCGACGTGGTCTCGTGGCACATGTTGGAACTGTCCGGCAAGTTGTTGTTGCCGTATACCCGCGCCATCAATGCATACAGGTAGGATGCCTCAAGCGAGGCCTTGCCCGAGGCATAGAACACCACCGAAGGCGGTTCCAGCGCCTTCAGTTCGCGGCCGATTCCCTGGAAGGCGTCTGCCCAGCTGCAGGCAACGTAGCGGTCGGTTGCCGCGTCATATCGCAGCGGCTCGGTAAGCCGGCCGGCCATCTCGAGATCGTAGTCCTGCCACTGGCGCAATTCCGCCACGGTGTGCGCCTGGAAGAAGTCCGGCGTACAACGATCGCGGGTCAATTCCCAGATGGTGGATTTTGCACCGTTCTCGCAGAACTCGAAGGCGTGTGTATGGGCGGGTTTACCCCATGCACACGAGGTGCACATGAATCCACGCGCCTTGTTCTGCCGCAGCAGGGTGGCAAGCGCGCCATCGGGATGTTCCCGCCGATATACCTTGGCCAAGCCGCTCAAAGAGCCCCAGCCGCCTGCCGCGCCGTCGTATTCGCGGGGCTTGCCTGTTTCATCGTCCACGGTCGACCTGCCTGTATAAGGCGCCGCTGGCTGCGGCCACGCGCCATGATGTGGCGATCCCCGTTGGATGTCTGTCATGGCCTGGGCGGCCGCCATCGACGCGGCGTTCACACGATCGCTCCGGCCTAGCTGACCGGCCCGATGCCCCGCGTGAGGATGTCCGTGAGCGAAAGCCCGATCAATACCAGCACCCAGGCAAAGCCGATCGATGCCACGATGCGCAGGAGCGGGCTGTCCGTCTTCAGTCGCATGAAGAACACCAGCACCAGTAATGCCTTCGCCACCGCGATGCCGATATTGGAAGCCAGGTTGAACGGCCCCATGGGAATATAAGCGGTTCCCACGCTTGCCAACAGCAGGACGAGCAGGGCAATGAACACCTTCAGATGACTCGACAACGATGGCGGGCGCGGTCCGGACGCGGGTGTGTGGGAGTTCTTCATGCGCGGCCTACCAGGTACATCAAGGGGAAGACGAAGATCCATACGATATCGACAAGGTGCCAGTACAGCGCGGAGAGCTCCACCGGCGTGTGATACCTGGGACGGAAATCCCCGCGACGGGTGCGCCAGGCCATCACCAGCAGCAGCACCACGCCGATCGTTACATGCAGGCCATGGAACAGAGTCGTCACGTAGTACAGAAAGAAAAACAGCTGCATGGGTATCGCTTCGGGACCATCCTGCGCGTAGTGCAGGATGGGAATCAGCCCCTCGCGGTATTCGGTGACGTATTCGAAGCCGTGAATACACAGGAAGGTCGCACCCAGGGCGGCCGTAGCCACCAGCAGCCACATCGCAGCGCGACGCCCGCCAAGCTGCAGGTCACGCACGGCAAGCGCAACGGTGCAGCTACTGGCCAGCAGTACGGCTGTCTCGAGCGTGCCAAGCACGACATCCGTGCGCCGGCTGCCGGCGGCAAATGCCTCGGGAAAACGCACGCGGCATAGTGTGTATGCCGCAATCAACACGCCGAAGAACAGCACTTCGGTGGCCAGGAACGCCCACATGCCGAGCATGGATGCTTCCCGTTGCTGGGAAGCATCGTCGAACTGCTCTTGCACGCTGGCCGCCCGGTAGCTCATGGCTCTTCGTAGGCGTAGGGTCCACCTTCCACTTCCGGCTGAACCAGGAAATTCCCCGGTGGCGGAGGTGAACTGGTTTCCCACTCCAGGCCGCGAGCGTCCCAGGGGTTGTCCGGCGCCTTCCCGCCCCGGGCCAGCGACCACAGGAGGTAGCCCAGGGGAAGCAGGTAGGCCAGCGCAAGCAACGACGCGCCCGCAGACGACAGCACGTTGAGCAATTCATACTTGGCCGGATACTCGTGATACCGGCGCGGCATCCCTTCGGCACCGAGCAGGAACTGCGGAAAGAAGGTGAGGTTGAAGCCGAAGAACATGACGATGGCGGCGAAACGCGCCCAGCTCTCCGGGTACATTCGGCCAGTGATCTTCGGCCACCAGAAATGCACGCCGCCCAGGTATGCCATCACTGCCCCGCCCACCATGATGTAGTGGAAGTGGGCCACCACGAAGTAGGTATCGGTAAGGTTCACATCCAGCGCGGTGGCAGCCAGGAACAGACCGGTGAGGCCACCCACCATGAACAGCCCGACGAAGCCCAGTGCGTAGATCATCGGCGCGCGGAAGGTGATGTCGCCTTTGTACAGCGTGGCCGTCCAGTTGAACACCTTGATGGCCGAAGGCACGGCGATGATGAACGAGAGGATCGAGAACACGATGCTGGCGTACATCGACTGGCCCGCCACGAACATGTGGTGCCCCCACACAGTGAAGCCCACCACGGCAATGCCAAGTATCGAATACACCATGAACCGGTAGCCGAAGATCCGCCGCCGCACGCTGGCGGTGATCACCTCGCTCACCACGCCCATGGCCGGGAGAATCATGATGTACACCGCCGGGTGCGAATAGAACCAGAAGAAGTGCTGGAACAGCACCGGGTCGCCCCCGAGCGCCGGATCGAAGATGCCAACACCGCCCAGGCGTTCGACGGCGATCAACACCAGGGTCATCGCCAGCACTGGCGTTGCCAGCATCATCACCAGCGAAACGCCATACATCGACCACACGAACAGCGGCAGGCGAAACCACGTCATGCCACGGGTACGCATGGTGTGCACGGTGACGATGAAATTCAGGCCCGTAAGGATCGATGAGAATCCCACGATGAACACGCCCACCACGGCCAATATCACATGGCTATTGGAGAACATGGTCGAGAAAGGCGTGTAGAACGTCCAGCCGGTGTCCACGCCTCCCATCAAAAGGCATGCCACCGTGAACAGGCCTCCACCGATATACAGGTACCAGCTCAATAGATTCAGGCGCGGAAAGGCGACATCGCGTGCCCCGATCATCAGCGGCAGCAGGAAATTCCCCAGCGTGGCGGGAATGGACGGGATAAGGAAGAACCACACCATCACCACGCCGTGGAAGGTGAACATCTTGTTGTATGTTTTGGCGGTCATCAGGTCGCCGGCGGGCGTGGCCAGTTCCAGCCGGATCAGTGCCGCCGCCGCGCCACCAAGAAAAAAGAAGAACGTGATGGCCAGGGCGTACAGGATGCCGATCTTCTTGTGATCGTGCGTGGTAAGCCAGGATCGGAGGGTCGTTCCCACCTGCAGATAGTTCGGCGCCTGTTCATTGCCCGGCATGGGGTGTCTCCTGGGTGGCGCCACGCGACTTGATGTAGGCGGTAAGGGCGAGGATGTCGTCTTCGCCGATGCGACCCTGGTAGCTGGGCATGACCGGCGGGTACCCGGCCGCCACCTGGCTCAATGGGAGCACGATGGAATCGTGGATGTAGCGATCGTCAGCGCGTACCTGCGTACCGTCGGCCAGCGGTACCGTGCTGCCATACAGGCCATCCAGGTCGGGTGCGTGCACGCCTGCGGCAGGGTCGTGGCATCCGCTGCATCCGAACCGGCGGAACAGCGCCGCGCCCTGGGCCGCCAGTCCATCGTGGGATTCGCCACGCAGCCATCGCTGGTAGTCGGCCATGTTCATCACCACCACCGAACCACCCATGCGCGAATGGTCGGTGCCGCAGAACTCCGCGCAGAAAAGGTCGTAGGTGCCCGGTTGGGTAGCGGTAAACCATTGGTCGGTATAGCGCCCGGGCAGTACGTCCTGCTTGATACGGAAGGCAGGCACGTAGAAGCTGTGGATGACGTCCTCGGAGATCATCACCAGCCGTATGGGCTGGCCCACGGGAACGTGCAGGGTGTTGATTTCCCGGCGGCCGTCAGGATGCTGCACCTTCCACATCCATTGCCTGGCCACCACGTACACCGTGGAAGCGTCGGCCGGCGGCGTGCGCAGTTCAATCCATAACTTTACGCTCCAGGCGAAGATGCCGACGAACATCAATAGCGGGATCAACGTCCAGGCAAGCTCCAGGCCCATGTCGCGATGTGAATTGCCCTTGCGGTTGGCTGCCGTGCCGTGGCGGTACTTCACCGCGAACCAGATCATGGCCACGAATACGCCAAGCACCACGACGCCCGACAGTGCCAGCAAGGCGTAGAACATGCCGTCGACCCGGCCGGCGAAGGTGGAGGCCTGGGGCAGGGTGCTCATGGCCGCCTCCGGGCCAGGCGCCACCACGCGATCAGCATCACCAGCACGAAGGCCGAGCCGAGCACGGCAGAGATCCTGCCGATCAGCAGGCTATAACGTCCCGTAGCTGGATCGTAGCCACAGCACAGCAGCACGAAGCGATCGACAACGGTCCCAAGCTTCCCGCGCGAGCCGTCAACCAAGGCCAGGCGCAGTGCCTGCGGCTCATAGGTGACACCGGGGAAATACTGCGCGACCACGCCTTGACCGGTGGCCACGACCCATCCGGCCGGGTGGGCGAACTGATTGATTCTCGCGTCGAAGAAATAACGGAAACCCGCGGCGTGGGTAAGGGCTGAAATGGCCGGTGCGTCTGCCGTCAGCAAATGCCAGTGTTCCAGTCCGGCACGGGGGAACATGCCATGGAGCATGGCGGCGGCATCGGCGGCATCGCCGGATGTCTCGCGTGGATCGATACTGACGAACACCACCTCGATGTCGCGGCCCGGTTGCAGTTTCATCACCGAGATGGCGCGCGCCATACCCTGCAGGACCAGGTCACAAAGGTTCGGGCAGTGGTAGTAACCGAAGGCCAGAAGGAGCGGGCGATCGTGGCCTATCCCGGCCAGCGTGTTGCCGCGGAGGTCCAGGTCCATCGGTAAACGCTGGCCCACGTGCTGGTCGAAGCCGGCACGCTGTTGCAGGTCGGACGGAGGTGCAACGCCGGCCAGGGCGGTACCGGCCAGCAAAACCAGCAGCGTCGCCGCGAACATCACCATGCCCCTCACCCGCGTCATCGCCCGGGTCATTTTCCCGCCTCCCTGGGTTTGGCCAGCAGCACCATTGCACGCGCAACGGGTATGCGCGCCACGCCGGCACCGCGGTCAACCCAGGCGTACTGCCCAAGTCGTTGCACATCGTGTCGACGAGCCGCGGCCAGATCGGCCGGCGCGTGCACCTGCAGACGCGGTGCCGGAGCTAGCGAGGAGGCAGGCATCGGCGGGACACGGGGCGTCCACGACTGCCACAGCAGGTACATGCCGACCACTGTGCCCGCCAGCACCACCACGAGCACGAGGGCAATCCAGTGCAGGCTACGTGCCGCAACGGCGTAGTTCTCGTGGGCGTCGCGCTGGCTCATGCGCGTGATCCGAAACATGCGGTGCTTCGCGCCCATGCGCCGTCGACCACGGCCCACGCCAGTACCAACATGCCCGACCACGCCAGCACATCTGCGATACCCGCATGCATCCCGTGCGACCGCAAGCTGGGCAACACTAGCCACGCCAGGAAGCACGCCTGGCCCGATAGCGCGACCCCTGCCACCCAGCGCAGCGCCCGCGGGTCGCGTTTCAGCTTGTGCGACAGCAGGCTCACCAGTGGTATGACAAACCCCAGCAGCACCATGACCACGCTCAGCCACCACCAGCTTGTCGCCACGCGCGGCAGGTACCAGGCGACTTCCGTCGGCTGGTCGGCAATCCAGGCGGTAAGGTAATCCATGAAGGCGAGGTAGCCCCACAGAAGTGTCAACGCCAGGAGCAGGTTGGCAAGATCGCGCAGCAGCGCGTCGCCCGGCGGCGCCACGCGAGCGGATGCAACGCATATCAGTCCGAACGCCGCGCCCGACACCATCTGGCTGGATGCCAGGGTCATGCCCAGCACCGCCGAATGCCATGCCGGTACCAGCGCCATCACCCAATCCACCGCCACCATCGACACCACCACGGCATACACCAGCAGGCTCAGCACACCGCGCCGCATCGTTACCGGGCGTCTCCATCCTGCCCAGCCGAATATCGCCATCGCCGCCAGGCAAACGGCAGTGCGGATAAAGAAGAAGCCCGGGGACAGGAACCAGCGCTGCGCGGGTACCAGGTCGCCATGCATCCAGCTAAGAATATCCGGCGATTGCCAGGCAACGGGTAGCCACGCAACCACGGCCAGGATTACCAGCATGCTTGCTGCGCGCGCGGGCGGGCGCAGGGGCGCGCCCCAGGCGCCGCCCGTGAGTGCATGTATCCAACCCATCGCCAGCAACCCCATGCCTGCTCCTGAAACGAACAGTACCGGTGGCAACCACGCCGACCAGGCATCGGCTCCAAGGCAGGCGCATGCCAGCAAGGCCGCCACGGCCGCGACCACCACGATGGCGCGTACGCGCGCCTTCATCGCCGTCCCTCGGGCGATACCTGGCTGGCCTCGAGCCGGGTGATGTCTTCCGGACGCAAGCGGTCGCGTGTGGCATGCTGGCTCAACTGCAATGCGCGTATGTAACCCACGATGGCCCAGCGGTCGCCAGTGGAAATACGATCGCCGTAGCGGTACATCACGCCATAGCCGTTGCTGATCACGTCGAACAGGTGGGAATCTGGAGCCTGTCGCAGGCGATCGGTGTGGTAACTGGGCGGTGCGGGGAAACCGCGCTGCACCACTATGCCGTCACCGCTTCCGGTGGCTCCATGGCAAGGCGCGCAGTAGATGTCGTAGCGCTGCTGTCCGCGTTGCAGCGTGGCCAGGTCCCACGCCGCGGGTTCCGGGGCGGGCCTGGACGCAAGCACGCCCCGGCGGCCACTACTGGTATCAGCGGCCACACCGCCGGTTACCGCCACGCTGCCGTGAGGTCCCACGCGCGCACTATTGCCATCGGCGAAGAGCGGACTGGGTTGCTGGGTCCGATAGCGTGGCTGGTCGTACATCTGGTGCATGCCTCGCTCGCAACCGGTCAGCAGGCAAAGCATGGCCGCCGCACGCACTATGCGCATCATGGCTGCACCTCCTGCCACCGCTCCAGGCCACGGTCACCAAGCACCTGCACCAGGCACTCCACGTCGTAGGATGGATCCTTTGCGTGGACGAACAGCAGGTAGCCGTCGCGGCTGGCCACATCGAACCAGGCCACATTGAAAAGCGGGTGGTAAAGCTTCGGCAGGCCGCTTCCATGCAGCATGCCAAGCACACTGGCCAGCACCGCGAACAGGATGGTCATCTCGATCGCTGCCGGCGCGAAAGCCGGCCAGCTGGCATCCGGGCGTCCGCCTACATTGAGCGGATAGTCCACTACTGCGGACACGTACTCCATGAAAAGTGTAAGCGCGCCGCCAGCAACGCCACCGAGCAGCATCAGCAACGGGATGCGCCGCGGCGCCGCACCCAGTGCATCGGCCAGGCCGGTGACTTCATACGGCGAATAGGCTTCCAATTGCTTGAAGCCACGGCTTTGCAGGTGCCGTACGGCGCCGAGCAGGCTGGCGCCGTCGGTCATCTGGAACAGGCAGCCTGTTGCACTGGTCATGGCGTTTCTCCCTCCTGGCGCAGTTCGAACACCGGCAGCACCGGTAGGTACCGGACGAACAGCAGGAACAAGGCAAGGAAAAGCCCGATCGATCCGAACAGGAAGGCGAAATCCCATAACGTGGGATAAAACATGCCCCAGCTCGATGGCAGCCGCTCGCGATAGATGCTGGTGACGATCAGCATGAAGCGCTCCATCCACATGCCCACCAACACCAGTATTCCGACCACCATGAGCGCAGGTAAGCTGGTGCGCACGCGGCGCCACCACAACGCTTGCAGCGCCAGTGAATTACAACCGATGGTGCTCCAGTACACCCATGCATACGCTCCACCGAACCTGTTCCGCGCCAGCGCGATCTCCTGGGCATCGCCGCTGTAGTACGCGGTGAATACCTCCATCACATAGCCATACGCCACGATCAGCCCGATCGCCAGCATGAGGCGGGCGAGCTTCTCGAAATGATCGATGGTGATGATGGTCTCCAGGCCCAGCGAGCGTCGCATCGGGATGCCCAACACCAGCACCATGGCGCAGCCGGAGAACAGTGCCCCGGCTACGAAGAACGGCGGGAATATCGTCGAATGCCAGCCAGCCACCTGGCCTACGGAGAAGTCCAGCGCCACCATGCTATGCACCGAAAACACCAGTGGTACCGCCACGGCAGCCCATAGCAGCATCAACGTGCGATGGCGCTGCCAGTGCCGCGCCTCGCCACGCCAGCCAAGCGCCAGCAGGCCATATACAACCTGGCGTCCGCGTGAGCGCGCTCCATCGCGCAGCGCGGCCATATCGGGCAGCATACCCATGTAGAAGTACAACACCGACACGATCAGGTAAGCGGTGATGGCGAAGAAATCCCAACTCAGGGAACTGCGCCATTGCGGCCACAGTCCTATGCGATCAGGGTAGGGCATGAGCCAGTAGAAGAACCACGGCCGGCCCAGGTGGAGGATGGGAAAGATCCCCGATACCGACACCGCGAAGACAGTCATCGCCTCGGCATAGCGGCTTAAAGCGGTGCGCCAGGGCTGGCGTGTCAGGTAGAGCGCCGCGGAAATGAACGTACCTCCCATGCCGATGCCGATCCACCATACGTAGTCGGTGATGGCGAAGCCCCACGCCACCGGCATGTCGATGCCCCAGATACCCACGCCGCGCACCAGCAGTACTACGACGCCTGCTGCCAGCAGGATCGTGAGCGTTAGCGCGCCGGCGAAACTCGCAGCCCAAAGCCGGCCGGGACGGCGATTGAGCACCAGGTCCAGGACGTGGTCAGCCGGTAAGATGGCAACGCGCGTCATGCATCACCCTCGATGGCCGGGTTAGGGTTGCGGATTGCAGCCAGGTACGTGGTTCGCGGTCGGGTATTGAGTTCTTCGAGAAGGGCGTAGCTGCGTGGCGAGGCCTTGGCCCTGGCCACGGCCGTCGCGTCGTCGGCTACGTTGCCAAACACGATGGCTTTGGTGGGACACACCGCCTGGCAGGCAGTTACCACCTCGCCATCGGCGATGCGCCTGCCTTCACGATCAGCTTCGATATGTGCCGACTCGATCCGTTGCACGCAGTACGTGCACTTCTCCATCACCCCCCGGCTGCGCACCGTCACTTCCGGGTTGCGGCGTGCCTTGGATTGTTCGCTGGCCCATTCGGAGAATTCCAGGAAGTTGAAACGCCTCACCTTGTAGGGGCAGTTGTTGGCACAGAAACGCGTGCCGACACAGCGGTTGTATACCTGCAGGTTCAGTCCTTCGCTGTCATGCACGGTCGCCCCCACCGGGCATACCACTTCGCATGGTGCGTGCTCGCAGTGCATGCACGGTACCGGTTGATGGAATGTACGCGGCGCCGCGGGCTGCCCGGTGTAGTAGCGGTCTACCCGGATCCAGTGCATCTGCCGGCCACGGCGCACCTGGTCTTCGCCCACCACGGGAATGTTGTTCTCCGACTGACACGCAATGGTGCATGCATTGCAGCCGATGCATGCATTGAGGTCGATGCTCATGCCCCACGCGTATTCGCCGGGGCTCCTGTCTGGATAGAAGCTCGGCGGTGTCGGCTTGCCGCGCGCGAACGACGGGTTGTCCCGGAATGCATCGAGCGTGCTGGCGCGGACGATATCCCGTCCATTCATCGCCTGGTGTTCCTGGGTACTGGCAAGCTCCCGTCGGCGCCCGGTCGCAATCATCTGCACGCCCGCTTCGAACCAGGGAGAGTCGGTGTGGCGCAATGCGTTGGCATTGCTGCCTTGCCCCGTGCCCACCTGACCGGCGCGCCAGCGGCCGCCGCCCAGCGCCAGGGCCACCGTGCGCGGCGCTTGTCCCGGTGCAATCCATATCGGTATTTCCAGGCGCCGCTTGCCGGCGCGAAGCTCCACGATGTCGCCATTGGCGAGCTTCCGTTCGGCGGCGAGTGACGGCGACACGAGAGCCGCGTTGTGCCACGTCAGGCGTGTCAGTGGCCGTGGCAATTCCTGCAGCCAGCCATTGTTGGCATGCCGGCCGTCCCAGAGCGTGGCGTCGGGCCGGAACACGACATCCACTGCATCGGCGGACCGCGCCTGGCTGGAAGGCATTGCCGAAGGCGTGCCGGCAACACGGGGAGCGCCGAGCATTACTGTCGGCGTAACTGCCGTGTTGATGCTGCCGCGGCGCAGGGCTTCATCCCATGCCGATCCGGAAAGCTTCCAGGTCGCCATCACACGCGCCATGTCGTCGTTATCGACATCGCCGATGATTCCGCCCAATAGTGCGTGCAGCGAGCGCCCGGCGTAGAGGGGAGATATCACCGGCTGCTGCACGCTCACCGTGCCATCGGCCGCGCGAAGATCCGACCATGCCTCCAGTGGATGCAGGCTGGGCAGGTGCCAGTCGCAGAGAGCCGCCGTCTCGTCACGATACAGCCCGAAGTGGATACTCTGGCGAACCTTCTTCAATGCACCGGCGAAATCCAGCATCGCCGGTGCGGCATAAGCTGGATTGCCGTCCAGTATCAAAAGGGTGTCCACCTTTCTTGCGTGCATGTCGGCAACGAGTCCGGCCAGGGTGCCCGCACCCGATTCGATGTCCTCCACAGGGAGGTAGTGGATGCTCGTACCCACGTTGCCCAGCGCGTGGTTGATCGCCGCCACGCATGCGTGCACGGGCGCCGGCAACGAGCGGCCGGCCACCACCAGGCTGGTCCCAATATGCATTTTGAGGTCGTTGACGATCGCGTCCAGCGCGGGGAATACCAGGTCCGGGTTGGACTGAAGACCCACGCCAAGCTTTGCCGCGAGCGCATCCACCAGCCCGGGTATGTCCGATGCATCCATAGGGAATGTGTGGTCGGCGTTTGCGCCCGTGAGTGTCGGCGACGACTCCACGGCATACAAACGGGTCATCGAACCTGTCGTCGGATCGCGGTTCGCGGTGAAATCGCGTGCCGCCTTCATCTTGCCCGGCATGTCGCCGAGCAGGTCGGCCTCCAGGGTCAGGATCACGCGGGCATGGGACACGTCCAGGCGTGGCCGCAGTGGACGGCCATAAGCTAAGTCCAGCCCCGCCATCACGGCAGCGTCGTCGATAGCCTCATGAATGTGCCAGCGCGAGCCCGGGAAGCGTCGCAGCCATTGACCGGCCTGGTCGATGGCTGTCGTCGAATGCAGGCGGCCGGAAAGCACGCGAAGACGGGAACCATCTTTGCCGTAGGTTTGCCGCAACACGGCAGCATCGCCGTCGAATGTGTCCCAACTGGCCACTGCCTGCTTCCGGTACGGCGTCTGTGACCTGTCCGGATCCCAAAGTTCCAGGATCATCGCCTGGGTGATCGCATCGGTGGCGCCGGCGTTCAGGGGATGCTCTGGGTTGCCTTCGATCTTGGTGGGACGGCCTTCGTTCGTCTCCACCAGGATGCCTGCTACCTCGCCGGCGACGGCAACGGCCGTGGCATAGAACAGGGATCGCTGTGGGGGCGCGCCATCACCGCGACCAAGCAGCGGCACGATGCGATCAGACGGCGGCCCACTGCACGCGGCCAGTCCCGCCATGGCCATCGACGCACCCATCAGCTTGAGGAAAGCGCGGCGGTCCAGCGACGCACCCATGTCACGGAGTTGCGGAAACAGTTCGTGGACACGCGGATCGTCCGCGAAGCTTTCAAGGGCCCGCCAGTAGTGCTCGCCACGTGCGCCATTCACCGACGCACGCAGCGCCTGGGCGGCTTCGCGCTGTCGTGCGGTCAGCGATGACACAGCGAACAATCCATCATGCGTCGCCGGTCGATGCTGTAGGCCTGCACCAGTTCCATCCCCAGCGTGGCCTGGTCGGCGGCCTTGTAGCCCATGGTGAACTCCTCTTCACGGGGCCTCAGGAATTTTTCCGGCGCCTCGTGGCACGACAGACACCACTTCATCGAAAGATCTTGCGTGCGTGTTTCCAGCGCCATCGTGTCCACCCGCCCATGGCACGATTCGCAGCCCACGCCCTTGGCCACGTGAATGGCATGGTTGAAGTACACGAAGTCCGGAAGCTGGTGTACGCGCTCCCACTGCAGTGGTACGCCGGTTTCCCACGATTTCACCACCGGCGCCAGCGCGGCCTGGTCGGTGAAAAGCTTCGAGTGGCAGGTCATGCAGGTGGACACCGGCGGGATCCCGGCAAAAGCCTGCGTTTCGACCTCCGCATGGCAGTAGCGGCAATCCAGGCCGACATCGGTCACATGGTGCTTGTGGCTGAAGGGAACCGGCTGCTCGACGGCTTCGTTTACCGCGTGCGCCTCGGCGGTCAGTGCCCGCAACAGGACAATGCCGATGAACGCCATCACCAGCACGGCCAGGAAAACCAGTTTGACAAGGAATACGAATGGCGGCTGGAAAACCTGGGTCATCGTCCTCGCTCCACCCCAGCACGAACCGTCCGCGCCTGACGCCGGGTCTGACCCAAGGTAAGGACGGGACCGTGCGGATAAGGTGAACCGGAGGGCCCCGCCGTATGCGCCGTGTTACGTCAGGGCGGTGGGCGCATCAAAAGGCAGCTGCTTGGCGCCGCCGGCCTCGATGGCTGCCGCCGCCGTCGCAAGCGCGTCGTCGTCACCATCAATCACCACCAGGATGCGGCCGGACTTGATTTCGTCTTCAAACTTGCGGCTTATCGGATCGGGCACGGCCGAGCCCGCCAGCGCACTGGTCCAGGCGCCCACTGCCGCGCCCGCAACCGTCATCGCAGCGGCGCCGGCAACGGTGATCCCCAGCGGAGGGATCACCAGGCAGATGAGTCCGGCAAGGAGGCCCGACCCCGCACCCATGCCTACACCGCGCAGGGCCGCCGGATAGAAGTCTGAAGCGCCTTCGTTCCGTTCGTCGGGCAGTTCCTGCCGCTCGATATCCTCCCGGGCGATAAGCGAGATATTTTCATTGGCAATGCCGGCCTGGCGGGCCCGGTTCATCGCCTGGGCTGCCTCATCGATGTTGGCCGTGCTGAATACATGTCGTCTTGTCATCATGGTCTCCTGCCGGTTGCTTGGTTTTCTTTGAGTATCAGGGTGATTCGGCCATTCGACCCGTTAGCCGCATGAGAATCAGCAAACCCAGGTACGTCATCACCCCCCCGGCCGACGAATGTCCATCAAGGCGCTGACACTTGGAAATAAGTTTCCATGGCTGTCTCTCGTTGCGTTGCGCCTTTGATACGCCCGCAACGGTGAAGGCTTTCAGGATATGCATCCTGGCTCGGTTCGTCCGAACAGATTGTCCAAGGATGGTGAACCAGGTGTGATTGGCGGCGGACGCCGTCAGGCTTTTGGCCCGATCTGGTTCAACGGAAGCCTGAGAAATGCAACACCGTTCTTATCGGGCGCTGGCAGGCGGCCACCTCGTATATTCACCTGCAGCGCCGGAAGAATCAGCCTGGGAACGGCCAGGTTCGAGTCACGCGCACATCGCATGTCAACGAAGGTTTCCTCGGCGATGCCACGGCCAACGTGCACATTGCTTTCCCGTTGTGCCGCGATGCTCGTTTCCGGCGTCTGGGTACGGCTTTGTGGTGGATAATCGTGACAGAGAAAGATGCGCGTATCCGCGGGCAACGACAGGATCTTCTGTATCGAACGGTACAGCAGCGCCGCATCGCCTCCTGGAAAATCACACCGTGCGGTGCCGATGTCCGGGGCAAAGAGCGTGTCGCCGATAAAAGCCATATCACCGATCAGATAGGTAAGGCCATCCTCGGTATGACCGGGCGTCGCCATCACGCGGACGCTCAACTGGCCGGCGACCAATTCATCGCCTTCGCCGAGCAGTCGGTCGAACTGCGTTCCATCGGGCATGAAATCGTCGCCCAGGTCGAACAATGTCTTGAAGTGAGATTGCACGGCGACGATCTTCCGGCCAATCGCCAGTTGGGCGCCGAGCACGTCACGCAGGTAGTATCCGGCGCTTAAATGGTCGGCATGGGCATGCGTTTCCAAAATCCATGCCACGTTCAGTTGCCGATCGCGAACGAATGCAGCTACCTGATCGGCGGATGTCGTGCTGGTTCGCGCTGCGGCGGCATCGTAGTCGAGCACCGGGTCGATCACCACCGCCGAATGCGCGTGGTGGACGACGTAGGTGAAGGTGGCCGTATCCTTGTGGAAGAACACTTCGACGGATGGGTGGTTCGTGTCGCGCAAGGGCATGACAAGTCAATGTTGTACTTGGGAAAATCCAATCTATTACGTCTACCTTATAAGTCAATCTCACCAGGTTGGCATATCGGGCAAGCCTGCACGTCCGAGGAGCCCCGATGGTCGACCGGGGGCCTCCCACGGCAGGGTTAAGTCACTTGATCGTCAGGTAATAGGTAAAGGTATTGGTCGTTCCCATCGTGCTGGTGGTCTTGCGCACGATGGTATGCATGCCCGGCGAGAGCGGACGGAACATGAAATACCAACCATTCGCCACCACCGGTTGCCATGTGGCGTTGATGCATGGATCGAAGGGTGCCTGCAGGCTTGGATCGCCTTTCAGTGAGAAAACATTCTCCGACACATAGTGATAATCGAGCGCGTTACGAACCGGACGACCATCAAGTGTGATGTCGAGCTTCTTCGTCATCAGATAGGTCTCGGAGTCGGCCACCAGGAAGTCGTACAGCGACATGCCCGCCGGCGGGGTAAAGTTCGGATCAGGACAGGGATAGGTGTCGCTGACAAACTGGGCGATCAGCAGGATCGCCTTGCCGCGCGGGATGGTGCAGGCGCGGGTAAAGCTGCCCGCAGCCATCGATGCGATCGGCGCGAGAAACCATACGGGGCCTTGCTGGGCTACGCCGCAATTGGCGCCGGTAGGATCGAAGAACGGGTTTCGGTCAAATGGCTGCGCATAGATCCATTGCACCGACGCATCGCCCCAGCCGTAGATGCTCTTGTCAAACGGGCGGGAGTCCTTTGGATAAAGCATGAAATTGAAGTCGCGACCGAAGTTGAACGGGTCAGGTTCCGCGGCCTGGGCTGCGGCAATCACGGAGCAGGCGGCCAGCACGGCACACATGAGTTTGTTCATGGGAGTCCTCCTTGCAAATAGGGGCGAAGAACGAACGCGCGGGCCATGGCGTTGGTGCGGGCACGGCCCATTTGGACACGCGCGGCAAGCGTGCTGCACGACGTCGTTGCACGCTTCCAGAAACGTGCTCGATTGTGGTTTAGGCCTGCTTTGGGGCGCCCTCTGGCGTAGATGCGGCGTATGATCGGTACCCGGGGCAGGCTTGGCTCGTGACGGAGCGGTGCCGATGTCGATCATGCAGAACGTGCTGCATTCAGCGCATTTCGACGTGGTCAGCCATGTCTGCAGGCATCCGCGCGTCGATTGCGGCTATACGCAGGGCAACGAGCCCACGCGCATCCTTTTTACCCGTCGCGGTTCCTTTGCCATGCACGTTGGCTCCCAGACTTATGTCGCGCGGCCGGGGCAGGCGGTACTGATTCGCAGGTTTGTCGAATATCGCGTGAGCCATCCTGACCGCCAGGGATGCGATTGCTGTACCGATGTACTGCTCGATGAGGAAGCTCTGGACATGCTCGATCTGGAGCGGGTACCGTCCGCCGCCTGCGTTTTTTCGCACGACATGGATTTTCAGGTGTCCCACGTCGAACTGATGCTGGGTTTACGCCGCGGCGACGCCTCGGCAACGGACGGGGAAGATGTGCTTTACGACCTGTTTGATCGGCTGATACAGGCGAACGGGCAGCCGCGGCGACGATACCAGCCGCTTGCGGCGCGGCAAGTGGCCAGGGCGGAAGAGGCGATCATCGGTCATGCCGGGGAGAATATTAGCGTCCAAGCGCTGGCAGGGATTGCGGGCTGCTCACCGTTTCACTTATGCCGCATCTTCCGTCAACACACCGGGCAATCGCTACGCCAGTTCCGTGTACAGCATCGCCTTGGCAATGCCCTGGACCGCCTGGCCGAAGGGGAAGATGACCTGGCGTCGCTTGCCTGTGATGTCGGTTTCAACAGCCATAGCCACATGACCGACGCATTCCGCCAGACGCTTGGACGTTCGCCGCGGCAGTTGCGGGAGGAGCTACGGCAGGTGACGCTGAAGCAGTTGCGGAGCCGGCTCGATTGAATTTCGTCGATGTATGGGCCAAACGCGGCGGCCAGTGGCAGGTTATCTTCACCCAGATTCACAACACGCCACCGGGCGAATGAACCTCGGGGCCGGAACGACACCGGTGCGGGGTTCAGCATGGATGGCGGGGGTGGTGCTTTTTGCAGCCGGGAATATCCTGAGGTTATGCTTGGATGGCATCGCTCGAAGGATTCGTCATCGCCACGCCCCAGGCCACTGCCTCCCATCCGCCGATCGGCGCGTTGCTGCGCGAGTGGCGCGCGGCGCGACGCCTGAGCCAGCTCGACCTGGCGCTGGAAACGGGCATATCTACCCGGCACTTGAGCTGTGTCGAAACCGGCAAAGCGCGCGCCAGCCGTGACACGGTATCGCGCCTGGCCGACGCGCTGGGGATGCCGCTCAGGGAGCGCAACGCGCTGCTGCGTGCGGCAGGTTTTTCAGCCATGCACCCGGAACGCTCGTTGACCGCCCCCGCCCTTGACCGCGTTCGCCAGGCGGTGGACCTGATCCTGGCGCACCAGGAGCCCTATCCGGCTTTCGTGGTGAGCCGGCATTGGGATGTGCTGGCCACGAACAAGGCAGCCATCAGGCTCAACCAGGTCCTGATGAAAGGCCGCGCGCTGCGGCACAACAATCTCCTGCACCAGATTTTCGACCCCGACGACTTCCGGCCGGTGATCGTCAACTGGCATGAAGTAGCCGCCCGCTTCATCCGGCACCTGCACGACGATCTCACCGCCAACCCGACCGATCGCCGGACGCACCAGTTGCTCGATGAGATTTTTGCCTACCCCGACGTGCCGGCGCGCTGGCGGGACCGCGAACTGGGCGATGAACCTTCGCCCATCGTCACCTTTACCTTCCACAGCGATATGGGTGAGCTGCGCTTCTTTGAAACATTCACTACCTTCGCAGCTCCTTACGATGTGACCCTCGATGAGATACGGATCGACTGCACGTTTCCAGCCGATGATTTCACCGCCGCCGTGTGCGCGGACCTTGCGGTGAACGGCGACACCGAGGCTTGAAAGCGCGCCCGGGCTTGGGCATGCTCGTCAGCTACAGGGGGAATTTCATGCAGTTGCTTCGTTTGGACCAATTCGCGGCCCATCTCAACGAGACCTTCATGGTCGAGATCGAGAACGTCCGCTCGCCGTTCGTCCTGGTCGAGGCCAGGCCTATCCAGCACCATCCGGTCCAGGGCCTGGTGCGCTCGCCGTTTTCGCTGTTGTTCCGCCACGAGGCGGCGGTGGTGTTTCCGCAGCGGATCTACACCATGAGCAATAATGCGATGGGCGAATTCGGTATTTTCCTGGTACCCATCGCTCGCGACAAGGATGGATTCATTTACCAGGCTTTGTTCAACTAGCCGATCCCTCGTCAGGGCTGCCAGGTCATCCGTAGATGAGCGCCATCGACGTCGCCGGCAACGAATCCGTGCCGCTCGTAGAGGCGCCTTGCAGCTTCATTGCGTAGTTCAACGTGCAACGTAAGGGCCGCCAGCTTGCGCTCACGCGCGCTGGCCTGCGCCCAATGCAGCAATGCCGAACCAATCCCGCGACCTTGAAACGCCTGCTCAAGCAGGATGTCCACAATGCATAGCTCCCGCCCTGATTGATGCAGGTACAGCCGCCCGATCGGAGCGCCGCGACGAAGCACGATCAGGAAATCCGCCGATGCATAGCACGTCACATAGTGACGGTGCTGCATGTCGAACTGGCTATCGAAGAAGACTTGCCTGGTTTCCCCAGGCCAGGGTATGCCGGCAAACTCCGGAGCGCGCGATGCCGCATACAGCCGTCGCAGGAAGGGAAGATCGGCAGTGTCCGCGCAACGCAGCCCCAACTCGTGCTCGTCGAGTGGGGCCGTTGTCCGAAACGGTAGTTCCCGCCCGGGCGGGAACGCCGGTATTTGCATATTCAGGGCCGTTGCGGGAATGTGCCGGCCAGGCAAATGCAAAAGTTGAGTGCCAGATACGGCTGTTGATTGGTATGCGGCTGACCACCGACATTTGGCCCGAGCATCTGTGGTGAGAAGCTGCCGCCGGCGGTATTGGCGGTGGTGAAGGGGCCGAAGTTGGCCGGGATCACCAGCGCATCTCCCGGGCTTGGCGTGCCTGATCGATTGGCGGCCGTGGGCTGGTTGTAGACGTTCACCGTATGGTTGTGCTGCGGTATCTCGGTGGATACCAGGGCCACGTTTTCCTGACCAAACGTTTCGCCCACGTCGTAAAATTGCAAGCCGGGACCTTGCCCGGCCATGCAGGCGGCCTGACCCTGCAGGTTGGGTAGACCGTAGTTGCTGGTGCCATTGCCGCCATAGTTGGTGCCAAGCAATGAAAAAAGTGCCGTGTTCTGGGATATCGGCATGATCTGGCCGGCACACAACGCCCAACCGCTTGGCGCGAAATTGAAGCCGTAGAGCTGGATTTCGCCGGTAAAAGAATCGGTCATGATGCATTCCCCTGAATGGTTGCGATGCCTGGATGATTTAGGACTGGGAAGGGTAAACGCCATACAGGGCAATGCAGAACCGCATCGTCAGCGTGGGCATGCGGTTTTCATGAGGCTGGTTGCCACCGGCGAAGCTGACCATGGTGTTGGCAATGTTTATGGCAGTCAGGCCGGTGATGCTGTTTGTATAAAGCGCATCGCCGCTGATCGAGCCGAGCTCCACGCTGCCGCTTGGAACACCCGTGCTGGCCCCGGCGGTAGTGGCCGACATCGCATGAGTATGCCCGGCTAATTGCTGAGGTGTCAGCGTGACGGACTCATTACCGGCTCTCTGGCCGAGCACATAGGTGCTTAACCCATTGCCGGTGCCATTGTGGATAGGCAGGCGCCCGCGCATATCGGGCAGGGCGAAGGTCTGTACACCATCACCGCCGAAGGCGGTGCCGATCAGAGAGTACAAGGAATCGTATTCGGCAATCGATAGCAGGCTGCCGTCACAATCGTTCCAGCCATTTGGCGCGTAGGTATAGGGCATCAACCGGATTTCGCCAAGATAAGGGGTTGTCATTGAGCGATCTCCAGGGTCAGTTGCGCGAAGGGAAAATGCCGTTCAGCGCGATGCAGAAATTCAGCGCCAGGTAGGGCTGCAGGTTCGGATGAGGCTGGTTCCCGCCGCCCTGGCTCACCGTGGCTTGATTCAGCAGCACCTGTTGGGGTGCCCCGCCCGCATTGGCGTAAATGCTGGTGCTTCCCGTGTTGCCGTACAGGCCATTGGCGGGACTGCGTGCCGCGGCGCTTGCCGTGCTGTAGGCGGCTACGTGCATATGCGGTGGAACCTGCGAGTTGATCAGCGAAACGTTCTCGGTGCCCGCGACCTGGCCGATGGGATACATCGACCCCGAGGGAGCTGTTCCCATGCCTATCGGCGTCCGCGATTGCAGGTTCGGTAGCATGAAGGTGGTGCTGCCGTTTCCTCCGTACGTAACACCCAATAGCGAAAACAGCGCCTGGTTCTGGCTGATCGACATGGTCTGGCCGTTGCATTGCGCAAAGTTTTTTGGCGCGAAGTTGTACGGCGTGAGCATGATCTGCCCAAGAAAAGCCTGTGCCATAAATTCCCCCTGGTGGACGCGCGGCCGTTCTCGGTCCGCAGCGTGTTAAATACTCTGACTTAGCAACGGTAGCTTGACAAGCTATCTGTGCGGCGCGTCACAATACACCACTCCAAAAATCCGGCGTAGTATCGCCGGGACGGATGATTGGCAACACTGCCGGCCAAGGAAATGCGGCAGGAAAAGGGGACGGCTTAGGGAAGCCGTGACAGTTCGAATCCGGTAGACAGCAGCGCGCGCCAAGCAGCGCCTCTCTCTTTTGCCGAATTCGTGCATATAGGGGAAACAGGGATCATGCATTACCACCCGTCGCCGTCGCGCATCCTTGCGCGCGCCATGTCGTTTCTGCGCTCGCCGCGCGCCTGGGCGCTGATACTTTCATTATTCCTGCTGCTACCCCATGTGGCCCAGGCTGCCAGCTGCCCGGATCGTACTGTCCCCGACGCCAATACCGTTCCTTCGACATCGCCGATGGCATCGGGCGGCAGCATCGTCATTGACGCAAGTGCTTGCGATCCTATCGGGATCGGCATCAATCCGCTCGACACCGCTACGCCAAACGGTCATGTGACAGCGGATGCTGTCCATGCCAAGTTGACGTATACAAACAATGGCAACGGTGCAACGACGGACAGTTTTGACTTTCCTGATGCCGACAACGTAACTCACCACGTCACCGTCAACATCGGCCCTGCTACCTCGCCGATTGCGGTGTTTCCCGCATCGATCGTGACGCCGCGCGTGGGTATCGCCTACTCCCAAGCGTTGAGCGCATCGGGCGGCGCGGCTCCCTATACCTTCACCGTGACAGGCACGTTGCCAGGCGGCCTGACGTTGAGTGGCAACATCATCAGCGGCACTCCCAACCAGGCCGGTTCATACAGCTTCTCCATTACGGCGACCGATAGCGCCAGCGTGACGGGGACGAAGAGCTATCCGGTCATCGTTCCCAATCCCAGCCTGACGATACCCAGTCTGCCGAACGCCACCGTAAACTCGCCATACAGCCGCACGCTGTCGACGTCGGATGGTACGGGGCCGATCACGTATACGCTGGAGTCCGGCACCTTGCCGGCTGGCCTGTCGCTGATCGGCGGCGTTATCAGCGGCACGCCAACGGTCGTGGGCACCACCAACTTCACCATCCGCGCGACCGATAGCAGCCCAGGTCCCGGCGGTCCGTATTTCACCTTGAACAATCTTTCGATCCAGGTGACGAACACCCCGCCGACAGCCGGCCCGGTGAGCGCGACGGTTGCCTATGGCAGCTCAGCCAATCCGGTCACCCTTAACATCACCGGCGCCACTGCAACATCGGTAGCGGTGGGTACGCAGGCCGCGCATGGCACGGCCATTGCCACCGGTACCTCGATCACCTATACGCCCACGTCAGGCTATGCCGGCCCGGACAGCTTTACCTATACGGCAACCAATGGCGCGGGCACATCGTCGCCGGCGACCGTGACCATCACGGTGAGCCCGCCGACGATTACCTATACGCCGACTTCGCCGCCCTCTCGCGCCGCGGGCGTGGCTTATAACGAAAGCGTTGCGACCGGCGTGAGCGGTGGCAAGTCGCCCAATACCTATGCGCCGACGACAAGTCTGCCGCCGGGCTTGGCCATGGCCTCCAATGGGACGATCACCGGCACACCCACGGCCGTGGGTACTTTCGTCATCCCGGTTCGTGCAACCGACAGTTCAACGGGCACCGGCCCGTTCACTTCGGCACCGGCCAATGTCACCCTGACCATCAGTGCGCCGAGCCTCACGATTGCGCCGACCACCCTTCCGGCCGGCACGTTCAATGCGCCGTACAGCCAGACGATCACGACATCGGGTGGCACGGCTGCATACAGCTACACCGAGACAGGCGCATTGCCGAACGGCATCACGCTATCCTCCGGTGGCGTGCTCAGTGGCACGCCGACGCAGGCGGGCAGCTTCCCCATCACCGTGCAGGCGAACGACTCGACCACGGGACCTGGCGCGCCTTATCACACCACGCAGGCTTACACGCTGACCATCGCCGGGCCGACGATCACGCTATCGCCGGCAAGCCTCCCCAATGCAACCGTGGGCACGGCTTACAGCCAGACGTTGTCCGCTTCCGGCGGCGCGGGGTCGTACACGTTCAACGTAAGTGCCGGTGCCCCTCCCACCAACATGACGCTGGCCGCCAATGGCACGCTGTCGGGTACACCGTCGGTGGCGGGCGATTTCAACTTTACCGTGCAAGCCACCGACTCCGACTCGTTTACCGGTAGCCGGGCCTACAGCATGCACGTGGCGGCGATCGCGCCCGGCGCGCCAACCAACGCCAGTGCGACGGCGGGCCAGGAACAGGCCACGGTAAGCTTTGACGCTCCGACGAACACCGGTGGCGCACCGATCACGGGCTATACCGTGACCTCCAGTCCCGGTAACAAAACCGGTACCGGCACCGCCAGTCCGGTGGTAGTGGCTGGACTGCTTGACGGCACGATGTACACCTTCACTGTGGTGGCCAGCAACTCGGCAGGTCCCGGTCCGGATTCGGATCCGTCCACCCCGGTGACGCCGAAAGGCACGCAGACGATTACCTTCGCCACCCCCCCCTCGCAGAACTTCGGTACGACGCCGACGCTGACTGCGTCGTCCAGCTCGGGCCTGCAGGTAGCTTTCACCTCGGCCACGCCGCTCGTTTGCACCGTTGCCGGCGGCACACTGACCTTCTTGTCGTCGGGCATCTGCATCATCAATGCAGACCAGACAGGCAACGGAACCTATCTGGCTGCTGCCACGGTCACGCAGCAATTCCAGGTGAACGCCGTCGTGCCGGGCGCGCCGACCATCGGCCCCGCAACCGCGGGCAACAGGCAAGCGTCTGTTTCGTTTACCCCGCCGGGCAATGTCGGTGGTGCGACGATCACCGGCTATACCGTGACCTCCATTCCTGACAGCCTCACTGCCACCGGTACAACCTCACCGATCACGATCACCAACTTGACCAACGGAACGCTGTACAGGTTCACGGTGACGGCGAACAACTCGGCCGGTCCCAGCGGCACGTCGGGTGAGTCGAATCCGGTTACACCGCAGGAGCCGCAGACGATCAGCTTTACCAATCCGATCTCGGTGAACTTCGCCACATCGCCGCAGTTGAACGCCAGCGCGACGTCCGGCCTGCAGGTGAGCTTCACGTCCACTACCCCGAACATCTGTACGGTCACCGGGCAGGGCGTCCTGACGACCAAGGCGCCGGGCCAGTGCAGCATCAATGCCGACCAGAGCGGCGACGCTGCATGGCTTGCCGCATCGACCGTGACGCAGTCTTTCACCATTGCGGTGCCCGGTGGTGCGGTGAGTTTCTCGAGCGGGGCGACGTTGCCCTCGGCCACGGGTGAGGTGCCCTACAGCTACACCATCACCGCTACGGGTGGTGCGGCACCGTACGTGTTCACGATGACGGGCGGCAGCCTGCCGACTGGGCTGACTTTCTCGAACGGTGTTATCCAGGGTACGCCGCTGGCCGGTGGTACTCCGTTCAACATCACCGTGCGCGTGACCGACCAGGCCACGCAGACTGCGGACCAGGCGTTCCAGCTGACGGTCAATGGGCCGTCCATGACCATCACCCCGGCCACCGTGCCGGGCGGCACCGTTGGCCATGCGTATTCGCAGGTATTGTCCACCAGCGGTGGCGTCGGGCCGTACTCGTACGCGGTGACATCCGGCGCGCTACCTGGCGGGCTCTCGTTGAGTTCGACCGGGACGCTGACCGGCACGCCGACGGCGACCGGTAACTTCAACTTCAGCGTAGCGTCCACCGACTCGCACAACTTCCAGGTTGTCCAGGCCTACAGCGCGGCCATCGGCCAGCCAGCGCCAATCGTGGTCAACAGCACCGCGACGGTGAACGCAAACGGTTCACAGAGCATCCCAGTTACCAACGGCGACACCGGCCCCATCACCAGCCTGGCGATTACCCAGCAGCCGGCGCATGGAACAGCCACCGTCAATGGGCTGACTATCGTCTACACCCCGGCGCACGACTACTTCGGTAGCGACTCACTGAAATACACCGCGACCGGCCCGGGTGGTACGTCGAGCGTGGCCACGGTAACGATTACCGTGGTGCCCGGCTCGGTGCCCACGGCGGCGGCGCAGAGTGCGACCGTGCTGGCCGGCAAGGCGGTCACCATCCAGGCCGCAAAGGGTGCGACCAACGGTCCGTTTACCGCGGTCACCCTGGTCAATACACCTTCCTCTGGCACGGCGGTAATGCAGGGTACGGACATCGTCTACACCGCCGATCCGAATGCGTCGGGTACGTTCGGCTTCGACTTCACGCTTAGCAACGCCTTCGGTGCATCGCAGCCGGCGCACGCGACGATCACGGTCAATGCCCGCCCGGTGGCGCCGAACCTTACCGCTACGACGGTGGCCGGCACCACGGTGCTGGTGGACCTGACCGCCACGGCGCACGGCGGGCCGTTCTCCGATGCGAAGGTGGTGTCGGTCTCCCCGGCCAATGCGGGTACGGCCACGGTGCAGGCGGCCAGCGGCGGTTACAAGCTGTCATTCACCGCGGCACCGGCCTTCGGCGGCATGGCGCAGGTCAGCTACACCTTGACCAACGCCTATGCCACATCGGATCCGGGCACCGTGAGCATCAACGTGACCTTGCGCAGCGACCCGTCGAAGAACGCCGAAGTGCTTGGCGTACTCGATGCCCAGGCCGATTCCGCCCGTCGCATGGCGCTGGGCCAGATCAACAATTTCCAGCGCCGCCTGGAGGCCCTGCACAGCGGTAGCCTGGGTGGTTTCAGCAACGGCGTGACCTTTAGTTCGGCCAGCAGCCTGTCCGCCAATGGCATGCCTCGCAGCGGCATGCCTGGCAGCAGCGTGTCCGGCAACGGCATGTTCGGTAGCAGCATGCCGGGTGATCGCAGGATCAGCGGGCCGTACGCCGGCGACGACGAAGGAAACGGCTTGTTCGTGGCGCCCGCTGGCCCGCGTTCGGACGCTGCGCCGAATCAGGGCGCAGGCAACAGCGCCAGCAATGGCTCACCGGGTGGCTTGTCGGTGTGGACCGGCGGCGCGGTGAACTTTGGCAAGATGCTGCCCGGTAGCAGCGACGACGGCATCGACTTCACCACCTCGGGCCTGAGCATGGGCGCCGACAAGCAGGTGACGGAGAAGCTGGCGCTGGGTGCGGGCCTGGGTTATGGCCACGATGTATCGGACATCGGCCAGCACACCAGCCGCAGCACGGTCGATAGCTACAACGTGGCGCTGTATGGAAGCTACCGCCCGGCCGAAGCGTTCTACGCCGATGCCCTGGTCGGCTACCAGTGGCTGTCGTTCGACGCCCGCCGATATGTCACCGACAACGGCAACACGGTGCATGGCAGCCGCGATGGCAAGCAGTGGTTCGCTTCGTTCTCGACGGGTTACCAGCACAGTGCCCAGGGCATGATGCTCACGCCCTATGGACGCCTGGATATTGCCCGGGCGAACCTGGAGGGCTACACCGAAACGGGCGATGCCATCTACTCGCTGAAATACCAGGGCCAGGACGTGAACACCTCCACGGCCACCGTGGGCGTGCTGGCGCAGTGGTCGGCCAAGCGCGACTACGGCACCTGGGCACCGCAGCTTCGTGCCGAGTTCGGGCACGACCTGCAAGGCTCCAGCCAGGCTTCCATGCGCTATGCGGATCTCTTGAACGGCCCGACCTACCAGGCCACCCTGCAAAGCCAGTCACGCAACCACACCATGCTGGGTGCGGGTGTGGCATTGCAGACCCTGCATGGCTGGATGCTGCGTTTCGAATACCAGAACTACCTGGACAACACGAGCCGGGACAACCAGTCGATCCTGCTGGGTGTGGAGAAGAAGTTCGGCCCGTAAGGGTTGGTGAAAGCGCTCGTCCGGTAGTTGGTCCGGGCGAGCGCGAGTTGGGCCCGACGCCGGATGGCTCGGGAATGCTTCCCTGGCCTGGATAAATAGACCAGGCTCCCCGGACTGCGCGCACGTGTGCCGTTCGACTGAGGCAGTCGACCGATGTGTCCGAGCCCAGGCGCCCACAGCGCGCCGCGATGCCCCTGGGCTTACTCCTCAATCAGCTACGCGATCACATGATCTTCAGGGAAATCCTGCCGCGGCGCCGTCGCGATCTTGCGGTGTGCCTTGTACCTTAAGGCAGCAGCGAAATCCTGCCTTTAGGAGTTGTTGCCCAAGGAATTCAACATGAACGGAATCAACCGAGGACGCTTTCGTGATCAACGAACACACCGCCAGAGTCGCTCCGCGCGTACTCAGCATCGCAACAAGCAATCCCGGCCAGCCCTATACAAACGAGCAACTGATAGAACTGTTTGACATCAATGACAGCAAGTTGGTCAATCACTTTCGAAACTCCCGGATCAGCAGGCGGTATCTGACACTTCCACCGGCTGGAACGGATGGGCGAGTGGGATCCGAAAGTAGCGCGGAGCTAGCCGCCAAACACAAGCGCGAGGCGGTGGCCGCGGGTGCCGAGGCGACGCTACTCGCACTCGAGGCGGCGGGCCTCAAGCCCCATGATCTGGACTATATCGCTTGCGTAACCTCGACCGGTTTCCTGTGCCCCGGATTGTCCGCGCTTCTGGCCAAGGCGCTGGGCCTGCGTCCGGACGTGCACCGCCTGGACGTCGTCGGCATGGGCTGCAATGCCGGGTTGAACGGTATGCAACCGGTGGTCAATTACTGTCGCCTCAATCCAGCAAGGCACGGTGCGCTGGTATGCGTGGAGATCTGCTCGGCATCTTACGTATTCGATGCCACGATGCGTACGGCGGTGGTCAATTCATTGTTCGGCGACGGCGCCGTCGCGGCGGTTTTCGGCCCGCACGGACCGTCGACGCAAACCGGTCCTGAAGTGCTCGATTTCTGCTCATACGTCATGACCGACCACATAGACGCGATGCGCTTCGATCATGTCGATGGCAAATACTCGTTCTTTCTCGACCGCGACATTCCCAACGTGATCGGCGCGAACGTAAGGTATCCGATCGACTCATTACTCGCGAAGAACGGCCTTAGGATGCGCGACGTCGCACACTGGATCATCCACTCCGGCGGCCGCAAGGTCATCGACGCGATCAAGTTCAATCTCGGCTTGTCATCTCATGCGCTGCGACACACCGAAAGCGTGCTGGAGGATATGGGAAACCTCTCATCGGGCTCGTTCCTCTTCTCACACCGGCGGCTCCTGCAGGAACAGGTGGCCGAACCTGGCGACTACACGGTGATGATGACGATGGGACCAGGGGCAAGCATTGAATGCTGCCTGGCCCGTTTCTGAGGCCGCAAGGCGCACCCTGAGAGCGTAATCAAGTATTCATTCATGGAGGATTGGACAATGGACTTACAGCGCGGCACGAAATCGGATGGGGTCAAACCTACGTGTATGGGCGACGACGATGCGGGCATCGTGCGGCTCGTCGGAGAAGGTGACGGGACCACGCCATCGATATTGAGTGATCGATTGAGCGCGGTACTGGACCGGGTTGAGGACAGTGGCCGTGCCGCACTGCTGGCACTGCAGGATTTTTGTTTGGGCGACGATACCCACATGCACGATCGTATGGAGATCGGCGAGCACCGGCATCTGGAAGTGCAAATACGGCGTATGGAATCACTGCCGATCGTGAGCGTCGCCCATATCGATGGGCTGTGTATCGGAGCGTCGTTCGAGTTGGCAGTGGCAGCGGACTTTCGCTTCGCCACCGCCGAAGCCGGTTTCAAGTGCCCCCAGGTGCGCAACGGATATCTTCCTGGCCTGAGCGTAAACCGCCTGCCACGCCTGATCGGTGCCGGCATCTCGCGCAGATTATTGCTGCTCGGCGATACGTGGGGTGTGATAGACGCCGAAGAAGCCGGTTTGATCGACGGCGTGTTGAGCGCAGATCAACTCGAGGAACACGTCCGCGAGCTAGCGGCGAAGCTCCCACAAGACGAAGGCGTCGCTCTTCAGATGTGCCGTCGCCTGATCGGTGAAGCTCAGAACACCGATTACGATGCGGGTCGTGGCCATTTCATGGCTGCACAGAACCGCTGCTACGATGCCTTGGACGAGCGCAAGTGACGATTGATCTGACCCGGGGCCGATCAGGAAGAGCCCGGTAGGAATTCCCGGCCGGGGGGTCAGCAGAGATTCCCCAAGCGGGCTCGGGGTATAGGGTTTTCTCCATCTATCCCTCCCTGGTCAGGCTGGTCAGCCGTCGAGTCAGGATCGTTGGGACTATCCGGCCCGGGGGAGTATTGATGCTGCAGCGCGGTTCGATGAATACTCGGCCATCACCGTCGCTGCGTCCAGCCATGACTGAATTGCTTTCCCCCGATACGCTCGTCCCGCAACAGCTTGATTACGCGCTGACCCTGCCGGCCCGCTTCTATACCGATACGCGCATGCCAGCGCTGGATGGTTCGGCCATCTTCGCTCGGAGTTGGCAACTGGTATGCCATCAATCACAACTGGCTGGCGTGGGCGATCACGTCGTCACCGAAATTGCCGGGCTACCCTTGCTGATCGTGCGAAGCGACATGTCAGGCATCCGCGCTTTCCACAACGTATGCCGGCATCGTGCGGGGCCGATCGCCAGCTGCGACGGAAAGGGTGCAAAACATCTCCGCTGCCGTTACCACGGCTGGACCTACGGCCTGGACGGCGTGCTGCGCGGCGCGCCGGAAATGGGCCGTACGCCGGATTTCAACCCGTCGGACATCCGGCTTCCGGAGGTTCGCGTACACGTGTGGCAGGGCCTGGTGTTCGTCGCCATGGGCGAAGCGCCACCGTTCGATGAATTTGTCGAGGGCATCGATGAACGCCTCGGGGCGCACCGGGCGCTGCATGGTTACCAGTTCCATCATCGTGCGAGCTACGAAGTTGCCTGCAACTGGAAGGTTTATGTAGATAACTACCTGGAGGGTTATCACGTACCTCACATCCATCCGGGCTTGAACAGCCTGCTCGACTACCGCAGCTATATCACCGAAACCGCCCGGTGGTATTCATTCCAGTTCAGCCCGCTGGAAAGCGGCGACGATCTCTACGGCAGCGGGGAGGCTTTGTATTATTTCCTGTATCCGAACGCGATGTTGAACATCCTGCCGGGACGCTTGCAGACCAATCGTGTCCTGCCGCTTGGTGTCGATCGTTGCCGGGTAGAGTTCGACTTCTATTACACCCCCGACGACACACCTGAAGCCCAGGCGCGGCGTGCAAAAGACATTGCATTCAGTGACGAAGTGCAGGATGAGGATGTCGCCATGTGTGAAGACGTGCAGCGCGGTCTTGCCTCAGGTTCGTATGAGGCCGGGCGATTGAATCCATTACGCGAGAATGCCGTGCATCATTTTCATGAAATGCTGCGCCGTGCTTACCGCGATTCGCTCGCCATCGCATGAGCGCCCCTCAGCGGTCGCTCGGGCTATGGATGCTTATCGCACTGGTTATCGGCAATATTATCGGGTCAGGGGTTTTTGTTTTACCGGCGGCGTTGGCGCCTTATGGTGCTGCGAGCTTGCTCGGATGGGGCATAAGCCTGGGTGGCGCACTGATGCTGGCCCTGGTCTATGCCCGGCTGGCGCACATCATCCCCAATCATGGAGGTGCGTACGCCTATGCGCGACGCGCATTCGGTGACCGCGTCGGTTTCATCGTGGCGTGGAGTTACTGGGTCTGCGTGTGGTCGGCCAATGCGGCCATTGCCGTGGCATTTGCCGGCAGCCTGGGTTCCGTGTGGCCGGCGGCAACGCTCACGCCATTGCGCAGTGCCTTGTGCGCGTTGGTAGCGTTGTGGATCTGCACGACCATCAGTCTGGCCGGCGTGCGCGAAGCCGGGCGCACGGCGATCGTGCTGACGTTACTCAAGCTGGTGCCACTGGTCGTATTTGGCCTGTTGGGGCTGGGTTGGGTGCATGCGAGCGCTTTCGAACCCTTCAATTCCAGCGGTCGCCCCCTGGTAAGCGTTGCCTCGTCCGTTGCTGCATTGACTTTGTGGGCGTTCCTTGGCCTGGAAAGCGCCACCGTGCCGACCGATGTCGTAATCGATCCACAACGCACTGTCCCTCGCGCCACCATCATCGGCGTGACGATAGCGGGGCTGGCGACCATGCTGGCCTGCACCGTGGTCATCGGTATGCTTCCCGCTGACGTACTGCACACATCGGCCGCGCCCATGGCCGAGGCAGCGAGGCGGGTTTGGGGCAACCTAGCTGGTATCGGGATTGGTGTCGTCGCCACGGTTTCGTGTTTTGGCGCACTCAACGGATGGGTGCTGCTGCAAGCGCAGACAACGCTTGCAGCTGCGGAAGATGGCTTGTTTCCCAAGTGCTTCGCCCGGCTGGATAAACGCGGGACACCATGGATCGGGCTGTTGGTCAGCAGCGTGCTTGCCAGTGGGCTGATTGCCTCCAATTACAGCCGTACATTGGTGGCGTTGTTCACCTTCACCATTTTGCTGTCTACCGCGGCGACACTCGTTCCTTATCTGGTAACCGTGCTTGCATGGTGGCGGATTGACACGACGGCCAGGCGATGGCGGCGACTGGTTGCACTGGGCGCCCTGGCCTTCAGCGTATGGGCATTGATCGGTACAGGGGCCGAAACGTTGCTGTGGGGTGCGGTGCTTTTGCTCGCCGGACTGCCTATCTATTTATGGCAACGTTATGCGGTGAAGTAACCCGTGGCGGAAACCACTCAGGCGTCCGGTTGCTCCCGCATATACCGCGTCGGCGGCAATCCGACATGGCGGGTAAATGCGACGCTGAAGGCGCTTTGGGAGCTGTAGCCGACGTGCTGGGCAACCTCGGCGACATTACCCTCTTTTCGGCGCAGCAGGTTCTTGGCCAAAGCCATACGCCAGGCGAGCAGATACTCCATCGGGGCGACTCCGAGCGCGCGGTTGAAACGCTCGAAGAACGCTGAACGAGACAGTGCCGCCTCCTTCGCCAACTGGGCGATCGTCCATGGTCTGGTCGGGCTTTCGTGCATGCGTCGTATTGCCATGGCAACGCGTTCGTCGGCAAGTCCGCGCACGAGCCCGGGTGATGCCGTGGTGCCTGCCGACGAGCGGAGTACTTCGATGAGAAGAATCTCCAGCAGACGGGTGAGGATGACTTCGCGTGCCGAACGCCGCTCGTGGAATTCATCTTTCACGAGCTGCACGAGAGTGGCAAGGCGCGGCTCGCCCCGCACATGGATGAGTCTGGGAAGGAGCGATACCAACAGGCTCGCGTCGGGGGAGCCGAAGGTGCAGTGGCCCACCAACATCCGCAGGTCGGTTGGGCCATCCTGGTCGCCGACCCTGAACTCTCCGGTGGCCAGCGCAACAGGCGGTGTTTCGGCAGCCCCTTCCGAGGGAGCGGTGAGGCTGGACATCGCGACACCGTAAGCCGCAGGGACCAGGATAAAGTCGCCCGACCGAAGTTCGATCGCCTCGTGCCCGTCGACGACCAGACGGCATGCGCCCTCGAGGAGCACACAGTAGAAGGGCTGTCCTGCGTCCGAACGGCTGACGCGCCACGAGCCGGCGCCGACGACGGCCTTCGAGAACCGGGCACCGGGCTGCAGCAAGGTGACGACCTCAGCGAGTGGATCGACCATATCCGGACTCCTGCAAACAACTCTTGGACTTTCAATTATAGATCGTCCGGTCCCGGGAGCCTATTGTCTTGGTATGGCAAACCAACACGAGGACTCCCCATGAAAACCATTCTGATCACCGGATGCTCATCCGGCTTCGGACTCGAGACGGCCAAATACTTTCTGGATCGCCACTGGAAGGTCGTCGCCACGATGCGCAAGCCGCGCGAGGATGTACTGCCCCGTTCCGAGCACCTGCGCGTCATTGCGCTTGACGTCACCGATCCGGAAAGCATCCGGCAAGCCGTCCAGGCCGCAGGGCCGATAGACGCCCTGGTCAACAACGCAGGCTTCGGTGCCGCGTCGCCTGCCGAGGCCATTCCGATGACGACGGTACGCGAGATTTTCGAAACCAATACCTTCGGCACCATGGCTTTGACTCAAGCCGTCCTGCCGCAATTCAGGCAACGCAAGGCCGGTGTCATCGTGAATGTAACGTCGAGCGTGACCTTGAAATCGATTCCCTTGATTGCTTCGTACACGGCGAGCAAGGCGGCAGTAAACGCGTTTACCGAGTCGATGGCACTGGAACTGGAGCAGTTCGGCATACGCGTGCGCCTGGTGCTGCCGGGGCGTTCACCCGAGACCCGCTTCGGGGATAACGCGCGCACCCACGCCCAGGGCCTCGATCACGAGGCTTATGCCGATCTGGTGAAAAGTGTCTTCGCGCGTCTTGAAGAAACGGGACCGGTCACGCATGCACAGGACGTGGCGGAAGCCGTGTGGCGCGCGGTGAATGACCCCTTGAGCCCCATGCGAATTCCTGCCGGTGCCGACGCGGTGAACTGGGCCCAGTCGGTTTGACCCTGACCCGGCAAAAGCTGCCTGGCTAAGGCACCAGACTCGTTCGAGGGTATCGTATTCAATTCGGTGGAGGTATCAAACAGCAACACATTCGAGGAGACATTCCATGAAAGCGATAGTGGTGACGGACCAGGCGGCGGGAACGGCCGGGATGAAGCTGGTGGAGCGGCCGGAGCCACAAGCTGCGATCAACGACGTCGTCGTCCAGGTTTATGCGTCGGGATTTGTCCACACTGAACTGGCGTGGCCTTCGACATGGACCGATCGCCTTGGTCGTGACCGAACACCATCGATCCCCGGTCACGAGCTGGCCGGCGTGGTCACCGCGCTGGGTTACGGCACGACGGGACTGTCGGTGGGACAGCGGGTGTTCGGCCTCACGGATTGGAGTCGCGACGGCACCCTGGCGGAGTACGTGGCCGTCGAAGCGCGCAATCTCGCACCGCTGCCGGGCGATGTCGACTTCACGGTGGGCGCGAGCCTGCCGATTTCGGGTCTGACCGCGTGGCAGGGACTATTCGTGCATGGCCGCCTTCGGGCGGGGCAGAGCGCCCTCGTGCACGGCGCGGCTGGCGCAGTCGGGTCGATCGTGACGCAACTGGCACGTGAGTTTGGCGCCCATGTCATCGGTACCGGACGTGCCGCCGATCGTCAGAAGGTGCTCGATTTCGGCGCGCAGGAATTCGTCGATCTCGACAACGATGTCCTGGAAGACGTCGGCGGAGTCGACCTGGTGTTCGATGTCATCGGCGGCGACATCGGGAAGCGGTCCGCGGGCCTGATTCGAGCCGGAGGAACACTGGTGTCCGTGGTCGGGCCGAGCCAGGCGCGGCCCGACCACGGCCTGGCAATCGACTTCGTCGTCGAGTCCGACCGCGCGCAACTGGGTGAGATCGTCCAGCGGGTGCGGGACGGACGACTGCGGACGAGCATCGGCACCGTCTCTACCCTCGACGATGCCGTCGCCGCCTTCAATCCGACCCGGCGGATCAACGGGAAGACGATCATCGCGCTGCGCACATCCGGGTTGTCCTAGACGGCCCAACCTTCGCGATACTCGCGACGCAGAAACTCGTTGGCTGCCGGCGCGTTGGTGATGTGCATGTTCGCCGCGTCGTACTCGATCCTGCCACCCGCGCGAAGGGATACGATGCCCAGCAGCATGACCTCCGTCAGCCGCGAGGCGTATGAGAACGGCGAGGACGCTTCCGCCTTCCCCTTGCAGGCGTCCACCCAGTTCATCTCGTGCGAGGTCTTGATGCGCGCGAACGTCTGGGGAGGCGTGCCCACCGAATCATGCAACGACTGCGGCAGCAGGCGCGGATTCGCGCCGTAGGTCTCGTGGATCAGCTTGCCCTTGTCACCGATGTAGAGGACACCGCCATCCTTGCTCATCTGTCCGGCTCCCAACGCCTGCAGCCCGGGCGGCAGCAACGCGCCGTCATACCAGGTGAGCTTCACTGGCGGCCTGCTGCCGTGTGCCGGGAAATCGTAGTACGTCATCGTCGCCATGGGGTACGACGCATGGTTGAACGGCGTCGAGACGGTCTCCACGGACGTCGGGAAACCCAGGTCCAGTGACCAGAACGGAGAATCGATCAGGTGCGCCCCCATGTCGCCGATGGCACCCACGCCCCAATCCACCCAACCACGCCAGTTGAACGGGTGATACACCGGGTGGTAGTCGACGACGGGGCCGGGGCCAAGGAAGAGATCCCATGCCAGCCCTGCGGGCTTCGGATAGTTGCCGACCATGGCATTGGCGAGCCGATCCATCACCGCGTCCTCGTCCCAGCTCGCGTCGTCCGGCCTTGGCCTGGCTTGCGGACGAGGAATTCCCTGCGGCCAGTAGGCAAGCGGGCGATTCGTCCAGACGTGGACCTCGCGAACATTGCCGATCGCCCCGGCCGCGATGTACTCGTTGATCAACCGGGCATCGTCGGTCGAGTGGCCCTGGTTTCCCATCTGCGTGACGATCTTCGGGTTGTCCTTGGCCTTCCTGGCCAGCATGCGAGCCTCGTCAATCGACCAGGTGAGAGGCTTTTGCACGTATACATGCTTGCCATGGCTCATCGCTGCGCTGGCGATCACCGCATGCAGATGGTCCGGCGTCGCAATGACCACCGCGTCGATGTCCTTTTGCTGCTCGAGCATCCGGCGGTAGTCGGTATAGCGCTTGATTGAACCAAACTTGCTCGAAAGCAGCTTTGTCTGCTCGATCTCATCCTGCAGCTCCTGGCGCTCTTTGGCGGTCTGCGCCTTGTCGAGGCGTGCCTGTGCTTTACCCAGGCTTTCGACCGTCCCGTGAAAGGATTTGTCCACGTAGCGCCAGTCCACGTCGCACATGGCGACGATGTTCTGGCTGGCCAGGGCGCGCATGTTGTGCATGCCCATGCCGCCGACGCCGATGCCGGCAATGTTCAATCGATCGCTGGGCGGTGTATAGCCGGTCCCGCCCAGGACGTGGCGGGGCACGATCATCAACCCGGTGGCGGCGAGGGCCGTGCCGGTGAGAAAGCCGCGGCGGGAGATCTTGAGACTAGCCCCCGTGTCCCCGAAGGTTTCCCCGGCGCAGTGGCCCTGCTTCGTTTCCCCTACTTTCGATTCATCCGTCATGGGCGCTGCAACCTCGGGTTGGATATCGGAATGAACTTGTGAGAATACGCCTACATTTGAGCCCCGTTATGTGACGGCATATTCGGAACGCCAGGCCGACTGCGCCTAAGGGCGTCGAGTATGCGTTCTCATATCCCGGAGCATCCAGGTGACGAATCGTCGTTCGAGTAACCGTCGCGGGTGTGGTGGGCCCACCAGGACTCGAACCTGGAACCAAAGGATTATGAGTCCTCTGCTCTAACCATTGAGCTATAGGCCCGTCGCTTGCGCGGCCGCGTTGCACGGCTGGGAACCCCTAATCTTAGCCGGGCCAATTGGGTGCGTCGAGGGTCGCCGGACTAATCGTTTCGTCATCTTTCCGGGCGTAGGCTCGTGGTTCCTACGAGTGGAGGGACGGCGATGAGTACTGAATCGGTAGCCAAACGGCTGGTGGAGTTATGTCGAGCCGGACAGTTCGAAGCGGCGCAGAAAGAGCTTTATGCCCAGGATGCGGTGAGCATCGAGCCGGAAGGGGCGCCCGCGGGCGCGATGGGTGATGCCAAGGGACTGGACGCCATCTTCAAGAAGGGCGAGGCCTTCCAGGCGGGCGTGGAAGAAATGCATGGCGTGAAGGTGAGCGACGCCGTCGTGGCCGGTAACTGGTTCAGCCTGTCGATGATGCTGGATGTAACGATGAAGGGTCACGGTCGCATGGAGATGGCCGAGATCTGCCTTTACCACGTGAAGAACGACAAGGTCGATCGCGAGCAGTTTTTCTACGACATGGGGTAAGCACCTGAGCGTGCATCTGAGCCAAAACAAAGCCCGCCTCGTGCGGGCTTTGTCTTATTCCATGGCATGATCTTCAATCAACGACCTGAAAACGGAGCGTGGACAGATGCGATCGATCGACAACCACTTCGATCTATGCCTTGCGTATCCGCAATGGCAGGGATCGGGTCGGCACGAAAACCTCGCGCGCGGTGCCGAAGCGGCAGCGGCAGTCTGCGCGCAATACGCACCAAGGGCTCAGGTGCAGGGCGGCGACAGCCACAGTGACGCCGCTGCGTATGGCGTTCGGCGCTGGGAGGCGATCTTTGCACAGTTCCGCAGTGCCCAGGAGATCCTCGCGCGCTCTGGCGCCAGGCGCGTGCTCACGGCCGGTGGCGACTGCGCCGTGGATGTGGCGGTGATCAATTATCTCAATGGCATGCATCCTGGGCTTCGCGTGATCTGGGTCGACGCTCATCTCGATGCCAACACGCCGGCGACCTCGCCCAGTGGCCACTTCCACGGTATGCCAGTCAGCGCAATCCTGGGCCGCGCACCTGAGCCGATGCAACCCTTGATGGGCGCGCCAGTGGATCCGGCGCGTTTCCATTATTTCGGCGCCCATGTCGGTGACGAGGGCGACTGGTCGCTGCAGCGCGAACTGGACCTGAAGCTGCTCGATCCGAAAGCGCCCATCAGCGGCCCTGTCCACATTCATTTCGATCTGGATGTTTTGGACCCGCGGGAATTTCCCTATGTCGCCTATCCCGACGGAAAGCTGCTGATCAACGACGCCATGGCTTTGGTTGGCCGCGTCGCGCGCGACGCCGACATCGTCGGCCTCACCGTGACCGAATTCGCCCCAGCCAATGACGATGAGGCCCGTGAAGGCAGCAAGGTGATTGCAAGGCTATGCCAGGCGGCGAATGAGCCGCGGGCCGTCCCTGGCACATGGCCGACGCATTCTTAGGCATCGGAATTTGTGTTCTCCAGCCACGACCCTGCGGCTCCGACTATCACCTGAAACATCCCATGCCAGAACGGCCGATAGTGCGCCAACGATGCAGCCACCGCTGCGAGGTACCGGTTCGCTCGATATCGTTGGCGCTCAGGGGAGTAATGCAACACTTCCATCGCTTTGAGCAACTTTGCGTCCAGCTCGAGCATGCCGGGGCGATGTATATTGATGAGATCACTGAACAGCTGTGGTCCTGTAAGGCGGAGTACTTCACGGACGTACGCGTTCAGCTCTCCGCTATCGGCTTCACCCGACTTACGCCATGGCCGTGGTGAGGAGAAAATGCCAGTAGCCTGCAAGCGTATCGCCGATTCCGCCAGCATGCTCATCAACAAGGCATTGCCTGCATGGCTTGCGAAATGGCTCTGACAGCAGCCAGAAAGGCCGTACTTGGGTGCGGAATAGCAGGCGCCGACAAGTAAATCGGCTGGAGTGGCCTTGGGGCAAGCCTCGAGTGGTATCTCGTTTGCAAGAAGATCGTCGACATCGAGATAAACCCCGCCGTAGGCATGGACGAGATAAAGGCGAAGCAGGTCGGATGCCGCTCCGTAGTTGCGCGCCGCTTCCCCCAGGAATTTCTGGTAATAGCGAAACACTGGATGTGTCACGAAGTCCGCAAAGCACGGCTGTTCGCGAAGGTTGAGGACGGTTATCCACGGCACCTGGCCAGTGAGGCGTTTCCGTAAGTCGTCCAGAAGCGAAGTGCTTGCCACGTCCGCGTGCACGATCGTACGGAACCCGGGTGTGCGAAGCGCATTGATAACTACCCGGCGCACAAGGGGTTCGGGCATGGTCGTATGACCCACCCAGACGAAGTGGAGAAATCGCGGTATCTCCGTGGCATTTTTGGGTACGGCCGGAAATGCGGGGAGTTCGATCTGACGGACACGTGAGTTATCAGCCAGTCCAGGAAGCGGCGTTGAAAGACCGCCGTCCGCTGCAACGGCACGCCAGACACTCAGGTCGATGTCAAAAGTTACTTCTGTTTCACGCCCGTCGATAATCGCAGTATCGACGCCAGAGAGGTCATCGATATGGATTCCAGTGACGGGTATGGTCAGCTGAAAGTACTGCTCGCAAACGTACTGCATGGCATCCAGGCCGTGAAGGTGTGAGCAGCAATCCTAGGCAGTAAGGTCATCAGCCGCATATGAGTATCGCTCTTTCCATGCGGATGGCTGTCTGCGGACGAAAAAAAACCCGCTGAAGCGGGCTCTTTTCCTTGTTCTTACCGCACTGTTATCAATCAATATCAAGGAACGACCGCAGCTGCTCCGACCGGCTCGGATGACGCAGCTTGCGCAGCGCTTTCGCTTCGATCTGGCGAATCCGCTCGCGGGTAACATCGAACTGCTTGCCCACTTCTTCCAGCGTGTGGTCGGTATTCATATCGATGCCGAAGCGCATGCGCAGCACCTTCGCTTCCCGCGGGGTGAGGCCGGCCAGGATGTCGCGGACGGTTTCCATCAGGCCCGTTTCCGTCGCCGATTCGATCGGTGAGCTGGCGTTGGTGTCCTCGATGAAATCGCCAAGGTGTGAATCTTCGTCGTCGCCGATCGGGGTCTCCATCGAGATGGGTTCCTTGGCGATCTTCAGCACCTTGCGGATCTTGTCCTCGGGCATCTCCATTTCCTTGGCCAGCTCTTCAGGCGTCGGCTCGCGGCCGAACTGCTGCAGCATCTGGCGGGAAATGCGGTTCAACTTGTTGATCGTTTCGATCATGTGCACCGGGATACGGATGGTGCGCGCCTGATCGGCGATTGAGCGGGTGATGGCCTGGCGAATCCACCAGGTAGCGTAGGTGGAGAACTTGTAACCGCGGCGGTATTCGAACTTGTCCACGGCCTTCATCAGGCCGATGTTGCCTTCCTGGATCAGGTCGAGGAACTGCAGGCCGCGGTTGGTGTACTTCTTGGCGATGGAGATCACCAGGCGAAGGTTGGCCTCCACCATTTCCTTCTTGGCGCGACGGGCCTTGGCTTCGCCCACGCTCATCGCGCGGTTGATGTCCTTGATGTCCGTCAACGGCAGGTACAGCGTGCGCTCGATGGTGGCGAGTTTTTCCTGCTCGCCGTCAATGGCTTCGCGATAGGTCTTGATGTTCGGCGACCACTTCTGGCGCTTGCGGCCGAGCTCGGCCGCCCACTCCAGGTTGCCCTCGTTGGAGGGGAAGGTCTTCAGGAATTCCGCGCGCGGCATCTTCACCTGCTTGACGAAGATGTCCATCAGCACCCGCTCGTGGAAACGGATGTCGTTCACCACCTCGCGCAGCTTGCGCACGAAACCATCGATCAGCGCGGAAGGCAGCTTGAGCTTCAGGAAAGCCTCGGCCATCTGGTCGCGGATCTTCAACACCTTCTTGTCGTTGATCTCGGCCTTCGGCGCGGCCTTCTGGAACTTGCCGCTAAGCGTGCGCAGTTCTTCCATGCGGCGCTTGACCTCTTCGGGATCGGGGCCGGTAGGACCGGCTTCCTCTTCCTCGACGGCGTCGTCGGTTTCTTCCTCGTCGCCTTCTTCCACCGGCGGGGCGTTCAGCGCGGCCTCGGCGGCCAGGGCTTTCTCCTGGTCGGCCAGTTCCTCAAGATCGGCGAAACCGGCCAGGATCTCGGACAGGCGGCGCTTGCCTTCCAGGTGCTGGTCGTATTCCTCCAGCAGCAGCTGGATGGTGAGCGGGAAGCTGGCCAGGGCGGTCTGCACCTGGTTCAGGCCTTCCTCGATGCGCTTGGCGATGGCGATTTCACCTTCGCGGGTGAGCAGCTCCACCGTGCCCATCTCACGCATGTACATGCGGACGGGATCGGTGGTGCGGCCGACTTCGGCGTCAACCGCCGAAAGCAGGGCCACGGCTTCTTCGGCGGCGGCTTCGTCGTCGCCCGTGGCGCCCGGCGAGGCGCCATCGGCGATGGTGTCGGTGTCCGGGGCGGCGTCGTGTACTTCGATGCCGACGCCCTTGAGCACCGCCATGATGTCTTCGATCTGCTCCGGATCGACGATGTCGTCGGGGAGGTGATCGTTGATTTCAGCGTACGTCAGGTAGCCCTGTTCGAGCCCCTTGGAAATGAGCTGTTTGATTTCCGACTGCTGCTCGTGGGCTTTGCTATTCATTCCGACCGCCGCTATCTGCATGACTAACCATTATACCAATATGGTGATTTTATGACCAGTATCAAGAACATGGGCGGCCGGACAGGTACGCAAGAATCACGCCATGTCGTCGGTTATCCACATCCTTGGCGCGGGCAAGTTCACCGGCGAGGCCTGGCGCCACGGTTATCGGCCGGAATCAGCGGACCTCCAGATGGAAGGTCACGGGGCCGTCGTTGCTCAGGTGAACCATCATATGGGCGCCGAACCTGCCGGTTTCCACCCCCGGATGGGCAAGTCGCGCCAGGTCCACCAGGCGGTCGAACCATAACCGGCCCTGTTCGGGGGTAGCCGCTGACGTAAAGCTCGGCCGCATGCCCTTCCGGGTGTCGGCGGCAAGGGTGAACTGGCTCACCAGCAGCAGGCCGCCAGCGGTATCGGTAAGGGATCGGTTCATTTTCCCGGCCTCGTCGGCGAACACCCGGTAACCGAGCAAGCGTTCGACCATGCGACGGGCCTGCGCTTCGCCGTCGCCGGGCTCTACCGCGACGAGGGCAAGCAGGCCCGCGTCGATGGCGCCGACGGTTTCACCTTCCACGTCGACACGGGCTGAACTGACACGCTGGATGAGGGCAATCATGCCTGCGAATTTAGCCGCAAGCGGCGCCGGGTTACCATGGGCGGATGCGTCCTGATATCTACCTCGTCTACCTGTTGTTGCGGCTTTTCAGCCTGTTTCCGCTCAAGGCCATGCACCGGCTGGGCGATGCCATCGGCCGCCTGTCGCTGGCCATGCACAGCAAGGCAGCGCGTCACACGGCGGTGAACCTGAAGTTGGTGCGCCCGGCGCTTGACGCCGCCGCACAGGCCGGATTACTGAAGCAGACCATGGAAGAAAGCGGCCGCTCGCTCACCGAAATGGCCAATATCTGGGGCGGTGGCGCGCAGAAAGCGCTGGGCCTGGTGTGCGAGGTGCGCGGCCTTGAGTTGTTCGAGGCGGCGATCGCCAGCGGCAAGGGCACGATCATCGCCGCCCCCCACCTGGGTTGTTGGGAGCTGCTGAACTATTGGCTATGCAGTCGCACGCCGATGGCCATCCTTTACCGGCCGCCGCGGGTGGCGGCGGTGGAAACCCTGTTGCGCAAGGTACGCGGCGCGCTGGCACCTGAGCAGGTGCGCGCCGAAGGTGCCGGCGTCCGCACGCTCTACAAGCGCCTGGCCGCAGGCGGGACGGTAGGCATCCTGCCCGATCAGAAACCCCGCGCCGGTGAGGGCGAATTCGCTCCGTTCTTCAACGTGGAAGCGTTGACCATGGTGCTGCTGCCGCGGTTGGCCGCGCGCACCGGCGCAACAGTGCTGTTCAGCTTTGCCGAACGCTTGCCCGATGGCGAGGGGTTTCGCATTCACATCCTGCCGGCACCCGAAGGCCTTGCCGCAACCGACCTCAAGATCGCCTGCGCTGCGCTGAACAAGGGCGTGGAACAGTGCGTGGAACTGGCTTTTACGCAATACCAGTGGCATTACAAGCGCTATAGCGCCGACGACCGCCCTTCGCCGTATTCGCGCCGGCACCAGGCCGGCTAGCGCACCAGGCGCCGCAGGAATACCGTCATTTCCTTTTCGGCCTGCCTGTCGCCGCGGCGCTGTGCGGCGGCGATCCCGTGCTCGTAGCTTTCGATGGCGGCGGCCGTGTCGCCGGCGCCGGCTTGTGCCTTCGCCAACACCTTCCAGGCCGCGGAGTAGTCCGCGTCGAAGACAACGGCGCGATGCAGATGAACGATCGCCTGGGCGCTGTCGCCTTCCTCGAGCAAGGCCGAACCCAGCGAAAACCGAAGCAAGGCACCATCGCGTGGGCCATCGACTTGCTTGCGCAGGGCGTCGACGCGGCTCATTTGAGGACTTTGTAGCGCCAGTAGCCCGGGGGATAGATCAACGTGGCGGTAACGGGCTCTGCCGGCTGGTGGCCCTGGCGCAGGGCGGCCAGCGCATCGGCCTTCCAGATCACCAGGAAGTCCGAGCGGAACGGCTGCACCAGTTGGGCATAACGAAGTTCGTCGGCGTCGAGCTTGGTGCCGTAGGTCACCACCAGGCCGTCGGGATGGGCTCTGGCGAAGTCGAAGAGTTCCTGGCCCTCGCGAAGCCGCGTGACCGGCTTGTCCATCCGGCCGGCGAAGTGGAACTGGCCCTCGTAATAGGCAAGGTTACCCACCGCCTTGCCCTCAGCCTGTGCGCGGCCCAGGTACACCGCCGCGGGCGAAAGATCGAACCGCTGCCAGGAGCTGAGCGTGAACAGCGTATTGAGCGCCAGCGTGCCCACCAGCCCGGCGATGGCAAGGCGGCGGGTTTCGCCCCGGCCGCGCAGCAACAACAACGCACCCAGGATGAAATAGACGATGGCGAAATACCGGCTATAGCGGGCGAAATCGACGAACCAGGAATCGTGTGCGCGGCCGCTTTCCACCAGGTTGGGCAGGATGAACATGCCCACGGCTACCGCGAATCCTCCCAGCGCCAACGGCCAGGTGCCCAGGGCGTAATTGAAGGCAAGATCCGGTCGTTTCTCGCGGAAGCTCGATACCGCGCCTGCCACCAGCAAGGCAAAACCGGCATATTCAGGCAGCGGGTAATAAGGCTGCTTGCCGCTGATCGCCGAGAAGCACACGAACACAGGCACGATCCAGCACAACGCAAAGCGCACGCCAGGATCCAGCGGGCGACGCAGGCTTGCCACGGCCGCCCAGGCACGCGGCCAGCCAATGATCGGGAACAGCAGCGCCGGCAACCACATGGCGTAGAACCAGAAGGGTTCGGCATGGTCGAAAGCATCCACCACGCGGCCGGCGGTCTGGGTGAAGAACAACCGCTGGCGGTAAGCCTCTCCGCCGCTGAAGCCCGCCGGCAGCGCCCAGCACAACAGGACGGCGAAGCCGCCCAGCAGCGCCAGCGCACCGCGACCGTACCATCGGCCGCGGTTCGCGCGCGCCCAATCGCTCCACAACGGGCCCAACAGCCACGGGAACACCACGTGCAGCAACATCACCGGGCCCTTGGTCAAGAGACCCAGGCCGATGCACAACGCGAAGAAAAGCCATCGCGGCTCGCTGCGGCCGGCGCGCGGGGTAAGGCACAGCAGCGCCGCCAGCACCCACACCGCCAGCAGCACGTCGTACATGATCTGCAGGCCGAAGAAAAACGCATAGGCCAGTGACATCAACAGCCAGGGCGCTGCCTTGGCCACCCAGGCGCGATTGGGAAACAGGCGGTGGGCCAGCACTGAAACCAGCACCAGCTCTGTGCCGCCGTAAATCACTTCCAGGATACGCGGCCAGATGTCGTTCACGCCCCACGCCAGCCAGCCGGCGTGGATCATCCAGAACACCAGCGGCACTTTTTCGCTGTATGGCTCGCCATTGTTGTGCGGTACCAGCCAATGGTGCTGGTTCCACATTTCCCACGCCACGGCCAGCGTCCGCGTGGAATACATTGGCATCGGGCCATGGGAGAAGACCCCCACCAGGGCCACGATGGTCCAGACAGGAAGCCACGGCCACAGGGCGCGGAGATGTTCGCGGCGGGAAAAGCTGCTTGGCTGCAAGGGCGGGAGTCCGCTCGAGTTGGATGGCCGGGATTCTACCCCGGGGGCGTGGAGGCCACGTTGGTGAGCAGTGCCTGGATATCGCGCCGGGCCTTGTAGCGGCGCACCAGGTTCAGCGGTTTGCGCTTCAGGGGCCCCAGTTCACCACGATGGAATGCATCGACGGCGTCCAACATGCGCTCGGATGACCGGCCGTCACGCCAGGGGTGGATGGCGTCGGCGTGTTCACGCACGGCCCGCATCAGCGCTGCGGGCCGCGACAGCGCGGTGGTGATGGCCCCATCGATCTCGGCCGGATCCTGCACGTCGAGCATGAACGGTTTGGGCAGGCGATTGCGTACCGTCACCACCGGTTTGAGCTGCACGGCGAATTCGTGCAGCACCGACGATGTATCGCACAGCAATACGTCGGCCGCGCGCTGCATGTCCATCAACCGCCCGGATTCCTCGAAGCGGGCATGGGGTCCGGAAAGGCCGCGGTAGGCCTCGAAAAGTTCCGGAGGGCATTTCGGGTGAAGGGTAAGCAGCCAATAGCGGTCGCCGCGCGCCACCAGTTCCCGCAGCGTGTCCAGCACCAGCGGTGCGCAGCTCAGGCGATGACTGAAGGTCGAGGCGAACATCACTACCGGGCGGCCGTCGTGTGGATTCAGGTCCGTCGACGGGGCGGCCGGCCTGAACAGCGGGTCAAGCTTGGGCCAGCCGGTTTCACGTACGGCGAAATAGCCATGCTCGCGGGCGAGCTCTTCGAACGGGCCGGTGGTGGCGGGACCTTGCGTCAAATACAGATCGAAGAACCCCCGCAGTGCGAAATGACCGCGGCCGGGCTCGCGCTTTTCAGCGTTGAAGCCGTGGAATACCTGCACCTTGGTACCCGGCAGCCGTGGCGATATCCAGTTTGCGGCGCAATACACAGCTTCGGCGCCGCTGGCATGGACTTCAGGCCAGGTGGCAAGCCTGCGCTCGTCCGGGGCCAGTTGGGCGGCTACGCGATCGGTCACGATCCAGCCGACATCCTGCCCCCGCGCCTGGGCTGCAGCCGCCAGCGGCCGCAGGATCGGCAGGGCGTAGAGCTCGGTGGCGAACATCAGGCTGGTGGGCACGTTCGATCAGGTCCGGTCGCGGCGAAGCTGGCATTATGCGCGATGCCCATGGCCCGACCATCGCCCCGATGACCACCATCCCGCTGTCTGCCTGCATCATCACCTTCAACGAAGCCGACCGCATCGGGGCGTGCCTGGATTCGCTCGCCTTCTGCGACGACATCGTGGTGGTGGATTCCGGTTCCACCGACGGCACCGCCGACCTTGCCCGTACCCATGGCGCGCGCGTGATCGACCGCGCGTTTACCGGCTTCCGCTCGCAGAAGGATTTCGCCGTATCCCAGGCCCGGCACGAATGGGTGCTTTGCCTGGACGCCGACGAACGCGTCGATGCCACATTGCGCGAGGCGATCGAAGCGGCCCATGCGAACGGCTTCTCCGACACGGCAGGCTATCGCTTCGCCCGCTTGTCGGAATATTTCGGAAAATTCCTCCGCCACGGCAACGCCTATCCCGATCGCGTGCTGCGGCTGTTCGATCGCAGGCAGGGCGGATGGCGCGGAAAACGGGAGATCCACGAGGCTGTCAGCGTCGATGGCCATGTCGGCCGACTGGCCGGAAACCTCGAGCATCACCCTTATCGATCACTCGCTGAACAGCTGGGAAAACAGGAGCGTTACGCCCAGATGATGGCCGAACACTTGTTTGCAACGGGAAAACGCGCCAATGTAGGGCAGATCCTGTTCAGTCCCGCGTGGCGTTTCCTGAGGGGTTACGTTTTTCGCGCAGGATTCCTCGATGGCTGGCGCGGATTGCTATACGCGCTGGTGCGCATCGAATATGTACGCCGCAAATTCGTCAAGTTGTGGCTGCTGCAGCACGGATACCGGCCTTAGATTGGGGAAAGCCGGCTGAATGCATGCAAGGGCACCATGGATGGAAAACATGAAGGCTTAGTTTCCGGCCATGTGCCGGTTTCCGTTTTTACGGGCGGGCGAGGCATGAGCGATCCAACCATCAGCATCGTGGTGCTGACATATAACTGGGCTTCGGCCCTGTCGCTGGTGCTTGAGTCCCTGCGCCGACAAACCCGCATGCCTGACGAAATCATCGTGGCCGACGACGGCTCCAGTGACGAAACCGCCGGGCTCATCGCGTCGCTGGCGCCTGGATTGAGCATTCCTCTGCGCCATGTGTGGCAGGAAGACCTGGGGTTTCGTGCCGCGCGGGCCCGGAACCGCGGCATCGTGGCCGCCAAGGGCGACTACATTATTCTTGTTGACGGGGATATGGTGCTGCACCCGGATTTCATTGCCGACCACATGCGTTTCGCCCAGCCGGGTTTCTACCTGCAGGGCGGCCGTCTGTGCATGACGGCACGCGAGACAACACGCCTGCTTGCCGGTGGCAGTGCCCGCTACCACCCACTGGTGGATGGCGACTTCCGCCGCAGCAGCGGCTCACGGCGCCTCTACGCGCTGCGCCACCCCTGGCTTGCCGCCTTCAAGGCACGGGCACGCCGCGGAGGAAGGGTGATGAGCTGCAATATGAGTTTCTGGAAGGCCGATCTCCTGGCCGTCAACGGTTTCGACGAGCGCATGGAAGGCTATGGCAGCGAAGACCTCGAGCTCGCCGCCCGCCTGGATAACTTCGGCCGCCATCGCCGGCAGCTGAAATTCGCAGCCCTCGCCGTGCACCTGGACCACCCGTCCCGGGCGCCGGCCGATCCGAACGACATGTCCATGCCCAACAACCAGATCCTGGCGCAGACGCGGACTGAGGGCAGAATATGGGCATTGCGCGGCATAGACAGCCACATCGAGGAAGCCGCCGACGCCGTCATCCAGCTCGATGGCATGCGCGCGGAGAGATACGAACCGCTTCGCGCGTCGCTCGCCGTCGGCTAGGCGTTCACGCCTGCAAGGGCAGCGCGCAGGCGCTCTGCAAAGCCTGATTTGTTCTGCACGAACCAGGCGCGTGCAGCGTGGCCAAGCCGCGCGATCTCATCCTCTCCCATGGTCATCGCTTGCGTCACGCAGGTAGCCAACGCGGGTTTGTCGAAGTCGTACAGCGTGGCCAAACCATGGGTGTCGCCGGCACGGGCCGTGACCAACAAGCCGCGTTCGGGTGAGACCAGTTCGTTCATCGGAGGCGCGGCCACGGTAATCACCACGGCGCCCACGCTCATCGCCTCGGTGATGTAGTGGCCGTAACCCTCGGTGCGCGAGGTACACAGGTGGAACAGGTGGGCGTTCTGCAGATGCTGAAGCTCGGCCTCTTCGCGATAGCCGGCCAGCACGCGGATATTGGGCGCCCGCGGATCTCTCTCGCCCGGCTTGTTGCGCACGACGGTCAGCATGGGCCAGTGCGGGTTGGCGGCCCATTCGTGCATCAGGCGCAACGTGCCCTTCAGCGGGCTGGCGCCGGCCAGGTGGAAGAAGGCCCGTTCGCGTGGCACGGAAGGATCCAGGCGATCGCGACTGTCGAAACCGATGAAGCGCGTGGGTCGGCCGAAGGGAGCGAACAGGTCGATGGCGTGATGCGTCTTGGCCCATACCTGGTCCACCCATGGAAGGTGGCGCATGTCCTTGTTGTCGAACCACTCCGGGTGCGGCAGCACGATGTTCTTCCGCGCCATGCCCAGCTGCGCCGGCCATATGTGCTCGAACATGAGGTTCATATCGACTTGGCCGCCGCGCTGGCGCCGCTGCCAACGGGCCAGCAGGCGCGACCGCAGGCGATTGCCGCCCAGGCGCCAGCGTTCGTGTTCGGCCGCTTCCTCCAGCGACAGCACGCTTACCTCGCAGCCGAGTTCATCCAGCGCATGGCGCAAGGTGGCGATCTCGCCGGTCAGGCCGAAACCGTTGTCGCGGGCGACGATACGCACGGTGGTCATGGTTGTCCGGCCATCAGCGTGTCCAGGGCGTGCCGAAAGCGTTCGAGGAAGCCGCGGCGGTTGTCCTCGTACCATGCGCGCCCGGCCCTACCCAGGCACGTGGCTTGCTCGTCATCCATGGCAATGCAGCGCTCGATCGCCGCTTCCATCGCGTGGTCGTCGAAATCGAACAGTGTGGCGAGGTCCTGCGCGCCCACCGCATGGGCCGCCACCAGCACGCCGCGTCCGGCGGTGACCAGCTCGTTCATCGGTTCGGCGTCGGTTGTGATCACCACGTTGCCGGTGCTCACCGATTCCGCCAGATAGTGGCCGTAACCTTCGGTCTGCGAGGGGCAAAGATGGAACAGGATGTCGTTCTGCAGCGTCAGCAGTTCGTCCTGCGGCACGTAGTGGGTGAGCCAGGTGACGTTCGCCGGAACCACCTGCGGTTGTTCAAGTTTGCGGCGCCACACCAGGGTGAGCCTGGGCCATGTCGGATGCCGGCTCCACAGCGCAAGCAGGCGTTCGCTGCCCTTGTTGCCGCTGACACCCGGTGCATGCAGGAATTCCCGGCGGCGGTGCTGCTCGCCCACGCGGCGATGATCGGCGCCGAGGAAACCTACCCATTCGGTGTCGCAGCCCAGTTCACGGAACAGGCGTTCGGCATGGCGTGTCTTGGCCAGTACGCGGTCGATCCCAGGCAGCGCGCGGCGCGAAGCCTGGTTGAACCACTCCGGGTGAGGCAGCAGCACGTTGCAACGCGCCTGCCCGAGGTATTCCGGCCGCACTTGTTCGATCATCAGGTTAAGGTCAAAGCGGGCGTTGGCCTTTCCGCGCAACCATCCCCCGCCAAGTCGGGACAGGCGCACCCCCAGCCGGCGCAGGCGATGCGAGAGCCGGCCATGGTTACCCAGCCGCAGCACGACCACGCGGTAACCGAAGTTCTTGAGGATGCCTTCGAGCAGGCGCAGGTCGCGCGAAAGACCGGCGCCGTTGTCGCGTGCAATCAACTGCACCCGGCGCTTAAGAGAGCCCATGCAGGGCCTCGAGCAACCGGATGGCGAAATCGCGGCGGTTGTCTTCGAACCAGGTGCGGGCGGCCCGGCCCAGTCGCATGACCTCTGCCGGCTCCATCGCCAGGCAGCGCTCGATGGCCTGGCGCATGGCTTCGGGCTCGAAATCGTAAAGCGTGGCCAGGGCCTGCTTGCCGGCGGGGCGGGCCTCCACCAACACGCCGCGGTCGGATGTCACCAGTTCGTTCATCGGCTCAGCGTCCGTGGTGATGGTGACGGCGCCGGCACCCAGCGCTTCGGCGAGGTAGTGCCCATAGCCTTCGGTACGCGATGGGCAAAGATGGAAGCGCAGGGTGTTCTGCAGGCGCAGCAGTTCGTCGTCGGGCACGTACTCCCGGCGCCAGATGACATTGGCGGGCAGCGGGTCGATATCCACGCGTTTGCGCCGCCAGATAAGCGTGAGCATGGGCCAGTGGGGATTGGCCGCCCAAAGCTCCAGCAGCGCGTGGCTCCCCTTGTTGCCGCTGCGCCCCGGCGCATGAAGGAACCCAGCGCGCGGCGCCACCAGGCCCGGACGGTAACGATCCGGCGCCACGAAGCCCACATAGCGGGTGCGGCAGCCTAGTTCACCGAAGATCCGTTCGGCGTGGCGGGTCTTGGCAAGCACCAAAGAAAACTCCGGCAGGAAGGGTTTCCAGTCGTCGTTGAACCACTCGGGGTTGGGTACCAGCACTTCGTGGCGCGCACTGCCAAAGAATTCCGGGCGTACCCGTTCGAGCATCAGGTTGATGTCGAAGCGGGGGCGCAGTTTCAGCTTTCGCCGTACGTGTGCCTTCAGCATGCGCACTGCCGTGCCGGTGCGGCCACGGTGGCCGAGGGCCCGCACCGTCACCTCGCAGCCACCGGCCTGGAGTACGTCTGCGAGCACGGCAAGGTCACGCGTCAGCCCCGCGCCGTTGTCACGCGCGATCAGCTGGATCCTCAAGCGGTTTTTAGTCGACTGGACCATCGGGCGCCTGGCCCGTCAGTCGGGCACCTTGGTAAGCGCTGCATAGTACATGCCGTCGAGGTCGCCATCGCCGGGAAGAACTTGCCATCCCACGGTGGCTGGCCGCCCATCGGCGAGCGTCAGGGGCACGATGCGTGCATCGGGCGTGCTGCGCAGGAAATCACCGACCACGGCTTCGTTTTCAGCCCGCAACAGCGAACAGGTGGCGTAGACCAGGCGGCCGCCGGGAGACAGCAGCGGCCACAAGGCCGCCAGGATGCGCCTTTGCTGCAAACCGAGCGTGGCAATGTCCGAAGGGCGTCGATGCAGCCGTACATCGGGTCGGCGGCGGATCACCCCGGTTGCCGAACACGGTGCATCGATCAGGATGCGATCGAACGGTTTACCACCCCACCATAACAATGGGTCGCCGGCGTCGCCGTCAATCACCTGCGCTATCAGGCCCAACCGCGCCAGGTTCTGTTCGATCCGCGGTATGCGGTGGATGTCGTGCTCCAGGGCCACCAGCGTGACATCGGCGCGCTCGAGCACGTGGCAGGCTTTGCCACCGGGGGCTGCGCAGGCGTCGAGCACGCGCTGGCCATCGGCGAGATCCAGCACATCGGCGGCGATCTGCGCGGCGCCATCCTGCACGGCGAACTGGCCTTCATCGAAACCGGGAAGGCGGGTGACGTCGGTGCTGTGCGGCAGCACGATGGCGTCGGCGAGCCAGGGGTGGGCATGGGCCTCGTGGGCATCGCCCACCAGTGCCTGGATCACCGCCTCGCGCTGGGCGCGCCGCCGGTTCACCCGAAGCATCAGGGGCGGTTCGACGTTGGCGATGTCCAGTACCGAGGCAGCGGCTTCGGGCCAGTCTTCCTGGATCGCCTGAACCAGCCACGCCGGATGCGAGCTACGCGTGGAGGCATCTGCATCCAGGCGCGCCAGCAAGGCCACGCGTTCGCGCTGCCAACGCCGCAGTACGGCATTGACGAGGTTTGCGTGGCGCGGGCGATGCAGCGCCCGGGCCGCTTCCACCGTGGCCGCCACCGCGGCGTAAGGGGCCATCTCCAGCACTTCCAGTTGCACCAGGCCTACTACCAGCAGGGCATGGATCGTCGGTTCGTTCTGCCGCAACGGGCGTTCGAGCAGGGTGTCGAGGGCGGCATCGAAGCGGATCCACCAACGCGCACCTTCATTGAGCAGGGCCGTCAGCAGCGCGCGGTCGCGGCTGTCGGGCAGGGCCCGGGCGTGGCGATCGAGCGTTTCACGCAGCGATTTGCCGTGCAGGGCGACCTCGGTCAGCGCCAGCGCCGCCAAGGCGCGGGTGTCAGTCGGCGCGGGTGGCTTGCGCGCCATGGCTCAGGGCGCCCGCAGGTCGGAACGTGCGTTGAGGTAATCGGCCGCCGTGATGCGACGACCGCCGGCACGTTGCAGGCCGATGATGCGCAGCATGCCGTCGGCGCTGGCAAGGTCGATGCCCTGGCGCGACGTGCCGATCACGCTGCCTGGCCTGGCATCGCCGGTCCAGGGCATGGCTCGGGCGCCCCAGACGCGCACCCGTTCACCGGCGAGGTCGGCTTCGGCCACGGGCCACGGATCGAAGGCGCGGACCTTGCGTTCCAGGTCGATCGCCGGGAGCGTGAAGTCGAGCAGCGCTTCACCTTTGTCCAGCTTATGCGCGTAGGTAGCACCCTCGGTGGGCTGCGGCACGGGGGTGGGCGTTTCCCCTGCCATCACCCGCGCCAGCCCTTCGGCGAGCGCCTCGGCGCCCAGCATGGCAAGGCGGTCGTGCACGCTGCCACCGGTATCGTCGCGGGTGATCGGGGTGGTGCGGCGGACCAGGGTAGGGCCGGTATCCAGGCCTGCTTCCATCTGCATGAGGTCGACACCGGTTTCTTCATCGCCAGCCAGTACCGCGCGCTGGATAGGCGCTGCGCCGCGCCAGCGCGGCAGCAGCGAACCGTGCACGTTCCAGCAACCCAGGCGCGGGATCGCCAGCACCTTGCGCGACAGGATCAGCCCATAGGCCACCACCACCATCAGGTCGGGCCGGTAGGCAGCCAGCTGCGCGCGCACGGTGTCGTCTTTCAACGACTCTGGCTGCTCCACCGTGATGCCGGCTTCCAGTGCAGCCAGCTTCACCGGGCTGGGACTGAGCTTGCGCCCGCGTCCGGCAGGCCGGTCTGGTTGGGTGTAGACGGCCACGACCTGCGCGCCGCTGGCGCCGCACGCGGCAAGGCTGGGAACGGCGAAATCCGGGGTGCCGGCGAAAACGATCCGAAGCGGCTGGGCGGGCACCGTCAGCTCGCCTGGCGGCGCTGTTTCTCCAGGCGCTTGAGCAACAGGCTTCGCTTGAGCGGTGAGAGGTAATCGACAAAGACCTTGCCCAGCAGGTGGTCCATCTCGTGCTGGATGCATACGGCCAGCGGGCCTTCCGCTTCGACGATGAACTCAGCGCCGGTGACGTCCTGCGCACGCACCTTGACCCTCAACGCGCGGGTGACATCGGCATAGATACCCGGGAATGACAGGCAGCCTTCCTGATACACCTGCGCGCCGTCTTTCTCGAGGATCTCGGGGTTGATCAGGCACAGGCGCTCGTTGCGGTCGGCGCTCATGTCGGCCACCAGCACGCGCTTGTGCACGTTTACCTGGGTGGCAGCCAGGCCAACACCGTCAGATTCGTACATCGTCTGGTACATGTCCTGGACGAAGGTGGCCAGTTCCTCGTCGAACACGGTGACAGGTGCGGCAACGGTGCGCAGGCGCGGGTCGGGGTATTCGATGATGGTCAGGACGGACACGAGGGGCACCTGGGCACGTAGCAGCTACAGAAAAGGGCGGTGGAGCCGAAAAAATGCGGGCAGGTCGGCGAAATCCAAGCCGTGCCAGCGGGTAAAGTTGGGCCCATTGTAACGTTGTGGCCGCAAGATCTTCATCTTGCAGCGTTTAACCAATAAGCTACACTCGCGCTGGAACCGGGGAAGGGGGAAAACCCGTCATGATCAAGAAGCTCACCGTGCTGCTGGGCAGCATGTTTTTTACCGTGGCCGCTTATGCGGCGGCCGCGCAGCTGCGCGACGGGCATCCGGACACCTACACGGTGCGCCGGGGCGATACGTTGTGGGCCATCTCGGCGAAGTTCCTGCAGAAGCCCTGGCTCTGGCCGGAAATCTGGCAGGCCAACCCGCAGGTCCGCAATCCGCACCTGATCTACCCGGGCGACGTCCTGAACCTGTCGATGCTGGGCGGCAGGGCGCACCTGGGCCTTCAGCCGCGCGTTCGCGAGGACGACGAGGCGATCACGGCCATCCCGCTGAAAGACTTGAAGATTTTCCTCAAGGATATGCGGGTGATGGATTCCGATGCCATCAAGGACGCACCCTACGTAATGGCCTCGGAAGAAGGACGCCTGCGCGCCACGCCGGGGCAGAAGATCTACGTCCGCGGCGACCTGGTGGGTAGTCCCGGCCAACGTTTTGCCGTGGTTCGTCCCACGCACATCTTCCGCGGCTTCACCGACGACGGTGACGGCTCCATCGGTCCGATGGTCGGGGACGAGCTTGATGCCAGCGCGCAGATGCAGAGTACCCCGTGGCTCGAGGACACCCGCCACGACGGCCACACCGGTCGCGGCGATGAACTGGGTACGGAGGTCACCGTCATCGGTACCGCCGAGCTCCTGAAGGAAGGCGATCCGGCCTCGCTGCTGCTGGTCGACTCCACTCGGGAAGTCCGCCCGGGTGATCGCCTGCTGCCGGTCGACGACCATCCGTACGATCCTTACTACTATCCACATGCTCCCAAGTCGATGCCGGCCAACGCCAAAGTCATCGCTTTCACCAGCGACGCCATGGACGCCAGTGGCAGCAAGCAGGTGGTGGCGTTGTCGGTCGGGGCCAGCGATGGCGTGGACAACGGCACCACCTTCACCATCATGAGCAAGGGTGAAAAGGTGGCTGACGACGTCGCGCACGACAGCTTCACCCGCGGCAGTGGCCGCGATGTGCAGCTTCCCGATGAGTACGGCGGCCATGTAATGGTGTTCCGCACCTTCGACAAGGTCAGCTATGGACTGGTGATGGACGGGCTGCGGCCGGTCCACAAGGGCGACAACCTGGTGGCGCCGCAGTAACGCGAACCGCCAAGGCTGACACGACGGCGCGGCCCTGGCCGCGCCGTTTTTTTTCTAGACTCAAGCCGATGGCCAATCTCGACAATGATCGTGCCTGGGTGATGCTTTTGCGCACGCCGGGCCTCTCCGCTTCCCGTCTTCGCCAGTTGCTGGTGGATGCCGGGCGTAGTGCCACGTCGGCGCTTGACCGCCTGGCGCGGCGCCCGGAGGCTTATCGCCTGTCCGAGGCGGGTGTGGCGTGGCTTGCCGCCCCGGACGCGGCACGGATCGAGGCCGACCTTGCCTGGATGGCCGAGCCCGGAAACCGGCTGCTCCGTTGCACCGACGAAGATTTCCCGCCCCAGCTGGAGACCATCACTTCGGCCCCGGTCGCCCTGTGGGTGGCCGGCGATGCCTCGTTGCTGCTCAGGCCCCAGGTGGCGGTCATCGGTTCGCGCAGCGCAGGGCCCGTAGGGCTTGCCAATGCCCGAGCCTTTGCCCGCGACCTCACCAACGCGGGACTGGTGGTCACCAGCGGCCTGGCCGACGGGGTCGACGGCGCCGCCCACATGGCGGCCCTGGAAGCCGGTGGACCGACGGTTGCCGTCGTCGGCACCGGACCGGACCGCGTCTATCCCCGCAAGCACCTGGCGCTGGCACGGGCGATCGTGGAGCAGGGCGCCATGGTCACCGAATTTCCCCCCGGCACGTCGGCGCGTCCGGACCACTTCCCCCGGCGCAACCGGATCATTGCCGGGCTGTCGCTGGGTACCCTGGTGATCGAAGCCGGGGAAAAGTCCGGCTCCCTGATCACCGCCCGCTTCGCCGCCGAACAGGGTCGCGAGGTTTTTGCCCTGCCCGGATCCATCCACAATCCGCTGGCCGAGGGTTGCCACCAGCTGATCGCCGATGGCGCCCGGCTGGTGCAGCGGGCCGACGACGTGGTCCGGGTACTGGCCCCGGCGGCCGTTGAGCTGGGTCGGGAGCTGGCCGCCCGCCTGGGCGGCACCGAGGCCCCCGCACCCCGCGGCAAGTCCCCGCCGGGCTGGCGAGATGACCCCGATTACCGGCGCCTGCTCGATGCGATGGGCGATGATCCGGTGCCCCTGGACGACCTGGTCACGCGAACGTCACTGCCAGTGACATCTCTTGCCTCGATGCTGCTGATGCTTGAGCTGGAGGACGTCGTCGCCACCTTGCCCGGCAACCGCTACCAGCGCCTGCCATCACGATAAGGCTTGACACGTTCGGTAACTGTGTGCTTCCAACTAGACATATGTGCATGGGCATGCGCCCACGCGAATACGCTGCATCAGGATCGCAAGTCAATGGCCAAGAACCTCCTCATCGTCGAATCGCCCGCCAAGGCCAAGACGATCAACAAGTACCTCGGCAAGGATTTCCACGTCCTGGCCTCGTACGGCCATGTGCGCGACCTGCGGCCCAAAGAGGGTGCAGTCGATCCGGCCCGCGGCTTCGCCATGGCCTACGAGGTGATCGAGCGCAACGAGAAACACGTCGACGCCATCGCCAAGGCGGCGAAGGTTGCCGACGCCATCTACCTTGCGACCGACTTGGATCGCGAAGGCGAGGCGATCTCCTGGCACATCAGCGAGATCCTGCGAGAGCGCGGACTTTCCGAAGGCAAGGAAATGCATCGCGTGGTCTTCAGCGAGATTACCCCGCGTGCGATCAAGGAGGCCGTAGCCTCGCCACGCCGCCTCTCGCACGACCTGGTCGATGCGCAGCAGGCGCGCCGTGCGCTGGATTACCTCGTCGGCTTCAACCTGTCGCCGGTACTGTGGCGCAAGGTGCAGCGTGGCCTTTCCGCTGGCCGCGTGCAGTCGCCGGCGTTGCGCATGATCGTGGAGCGAGAGGAAGAGATCGAGGCTTTCAAGGCCCGCGAATACTGGTCGATCACCGCCGATCTCGCCCATGCAGAGGGCGGCTTCACCGCGCGGCTTACCCAGCTTCGCGGCAAGAAGTTCGAGCAGTTCGACCTTACCAACGAGGCCGATGCCACCGCTGCGCGCGAACACCTGGTGGACGCGGCCAAGGGCCGGCTCACTGTCAGCGAAGTCACCTCCCGCGAACGCAAGCGACGGCCGGCACCGCCGTTCACCACGTCTACCTTGCAGCAGGAAGCCGCGCGCAAACTTGGGTTCTCCACCAGCCGTACCATGCGCGTGGCCCAGGGGTTGTACGAAGGCGTATCACTGGGCGCCGAGGGCAATGTCGGCCTGATCACCTACATGCGTACCGACGCCACGGCGCTCTCCAACGATGCGCTCGTCGAGCTTCGCGAGTTGATCCAGCGCGACTACGGCGCCAAGGCGTTGCCGGACGAGCCGCAGGTTTACCGCAACAAATCCAAGAACGCGCAGGAAGCGCATGAAGCGGTGCGCCCCACCTCCGCCATGCTTACGCCGCGCAGCATCGCAAGTTTCCTGAGCGACGACCAGCGCAAGCTCTACGAGTTGATCTGGAAGCGCACCGTGGCTTGCCAGATGATCCACGCCACCATGAACACCGTGTCGGTGGAATTCGCGCTGCGCGACTCCAGCTTCCGCGCCACCGGTACCACCATCGTCGATCCTGGCTTCCTGGCCGTATACGAGGAAGGCCGCGACCAGAAAAACGAGGACGACGACGAACAACGCCGCCTGCCGCGCCTTGAGAAGGGCGACGTGGTGTCCCTTACCGACATCCTGGCCGACCAGCACTTCACCGAGCCGCCGCCGCGCTTCTCCGAGGCAAGCCTGGTCAAGACGCTGGAGGAATACGGCATCGGCCGGCCGTCCACCTACGCCAGCATTATCCAGACGCTGCTGGGCCGCGAGTACGTGCTGCTGGATAGCCGTCGCTTCAAGCCCACCGACGTCGGCCGCGCAGTCAGCAACTTCCTCTCCGGTCACTTCAAGCAGTATGTGGACTACGACTTCACCGCCAAGCTCGAAGACGAGCTCGACGCCGTCAGCCGCGGCGAGGAAGCCTGGGTGCCGCTGCTCGAGCGCTTCTGGCAGCCGTTCAAGGCGCTGGTAGACGACAAGACTGAAACCGTCGATCGCAACGAGGCTACCGGCGCGCGTGAACTGGGCGCCGATCCGAAATCCGGCAAGCCCGTATCGGTACGCCTGGGTCGGTACGGCGCCTACGCGCAGATCGGTAGCAAGGACGACGAGGACAAACCCACTTACGCCAGCCTGCGTCCGGGCCAGAGCATGCACACGATCTCCCTTCCCGAGGCGATCGAGTTGTTCAAGCTGCCGCGCAACCTGGGCCAGTCAGCCGCGGGCGAAGAGGTCACCGTCGGCATCGGCCGCTTCGGGCCGTTCGTGAAGCAGGGCAGCATCTACGCCTCGCTCAAGCCCGAAGACGACCCGTACACCATTGAACTGCCCCGCGCCGAGCAACTGGTGCAGGAGAAGCTCGAAGCCATCGCGAACCGCATTGCCAAGGATTTCGGCAACGGCATCCAGATCCTCAACGGCCGCTATGGCCAGTACATCAGCGATGGCGAGAAGAACGCCCGCATCCCCAAGGACAAGGAGCCGATGGAGCTCACCCTGGAGGAATGCATCGCGTTGCTGGCGGCCGCACCGGTGAAGAAGCCACGCGGAGGGAAGGCTGCGAAGAAGACGGCAACCAAGAAAGCGGCCACAAAAAAAGCGGCTACCAAAAAGGCTGCTGCAGATGGCGGCGCACCGGCGAAGAAAGCCGCGGTGAAGAAGGTGGCCAGCAAGGCGGCGAAGAAGACTGCAAAAAAGGCCACCAAGAAGGCCGTGAAGAAGGCCCCCGGTACTGCCACGAAGGCGGCAACCAAGAAAGCCGCGGTAAAGAAGGCCGCCTCCACCGAGGCTTAGGCCATGCGGCGCTTCGACCTTGCCACCGTCGACCAGGCCGGCCAACTGCTGCGCGAGGGCGGGGTGCTGGCTTACCCCACCGAGGCTGTGTTCGGCCTCGGCTGTGATCCACGAAACGAAGCGGCGTTCGCCCGGATCTTCGAACTGAAGCAGCGGCCCGCGGGCATGGGCGTGTTGCTGATCGCGTCGGATTTTTCCCAGGTCGAACCCTATATCGATCTCGAAGCCGTACCGCTGCCCGTGCTCGACCAGGCATGGGCCACATGGCCAGGACCGCACACCTGGGTGTTTCCCCGGGCGAAAACGGTTCCCGCCTGGATCGCAGGTACCCACCCTGGCATCGCCTTGCGTGTCACGGCGCATGAACCGGCGGCGGCACTGTGCCGCGCCTTCGGCGGCGCGCTGGTGTCCACCAGCGCCAACGTCCATGGGCAGCCGGCGGCACTGGGCACGAGCGAGCTGGAGCAAGCCTTCGACGTCGGCCTGGACGGCATCCTGGATGCTCCCCTGGGCGGCCTTGACCGTCCCACGCCGATCCGCGACGCGCTGACGGGCGCTATCATCCGCCCATGATCAGGACTGCGTACCGGAGAACCGCTTGTCGAGCGTGATTGACCTTGCCAGCGGTGATGCGTCGCGCCGCCTGCCCCTTGTTGTGGCCGACGATCCCCATCGCGTGCTCGCCTGGCTGGGCGGCAAGGCGATTTCCGCGGCTACTTTCGTTGCGCATGTGGCGATGGTCGCCACCTTGCTACCGGAGTCCGACAGCGCGGTGAACCTATGCGAGGATCGCTATGCCTTCCTTGTGGCCTTCTGTGCGCTGGCCGTGCGCGGCCAGGTCAACCTGCTGCCGCCCTCGCGCGCGCCGCGCGCCATCGATGAAGTGATGGCCACGCATGCAGGCTCTTACGCGATCGGGGATGCCGCACTCGATCCGTCGCCCCGGGGCTACGTACAGATGCCCGTCTTCGATCCGGACATTCGACCGGTCGATGCATGGCCGCACATTCGTGCCGATCAACTGGTAGCCATCGGTTACACATCCGGTTCCACAGGCACGCCCAAGGCCAACCCCAAGACCTGGGGTTCCTTCGCATGCAGTAACGCGGGGAATCATGCACTGCTTGAAGCTGATGTAGGCACGCCCTTCACCATCGTCGCCACGGTGCCGCCGCAGCACATGTACGGCATGGAGATGTCGGTGGTGATGCCTCTGCTGGGTAACGTGGCCGTGCACGCCGGTCGGCCGTTCTTCGCCGGCGACGTGGCCGCCGCGCTTGAAAGCGTGCCCGGCCCGCGTGTCCTGGTGACCACGCCCGTGCACCTTCGCGCCCTGGTCGAGGCCGATGTCGACCTTCCCGGCGTATCGGCATTCGTCTCCGCCACCGCGCCGATGCCACTGGAACTTGCCCGCGCCGCCGAGGCACGTTTCGGTGCGCCGCTCCACGAGGTGTTCGGTTCGACCGAAACCTGTGTGTTCGCCAGTCGGCGCACGTCGCAGGATGAAGATTGGAAACTCTACGCCGATGTGGTCCTGCACCCGCAGCCAGACGGCACGCTGGTGGATGCGCCGCAGTTGGACGCGCCGATAGCGCTGGCCGATCTGGTCACGCTGCACGATGGTGGCCGCCGTTTCCGTCTGTGCGGCCGCAATGCCGACGTGCTGGAGATCGCCGGCAAGCGCGCGTCGCTGGCCGACCTCACCCGTCGCCTTCTGGCCGTCAACGGCGTGCACGACGGCGTGGTGTTCCAGCTTGACGACGCCGACCCGATCGGTGTCCGGCGCATCGCCGCCCTGGCCGTGGCGCCGGGCATGGACGAGCACGCCATCTTCGATGAACTGCGCAAGTCGATGGACCCGGTGTTCCTGCCCAGGCCGCTGCGGCTCGTTGATGCGCTCCCGCGCAACGAGACCGGCAAGCTGCCTCGTGCGGTGTTGCTGGAAATGGTCCACCGGCACGGTTAGTTGCCCGGGATCGGCGGCCCTGACACGCGGTCGGCTACAATGCGCCCCTTTGCGTTGGCACGTCCCTGGGAGTGGTGCATGAAAGTCCTCGTCATCGGTAGCGGCGGTCGCGAGCATGCGCTGGCGTGGAAGCTTGCCCAGTCGCCGCGGGTCGAGGAAGTGATCGTCGCGCCAGGCAATGCCGGCACGGCGCGGGAAAAGCACCTGCGCAATGCGGCGGTCGCCGTGAACGACATCGATGGCCTGCTGGTCCTGGCCCGCGCCGAGGGCGTGGAGCTCACCATCGTTGGCCCCGAAGTGCCGCTGGTGGCGGGCCTCGTCGATGCGTTTGGCGCGGCGGGGCTGCGCTGTTTTGGTCCCTCGGCGAAGGCGGCGCAGCTTGAAGGTTCCAAGGCCTATGCCAAGGCCTTCCTGGAGCGGAACAGCATCCCTACGGCGCACTATGCCGTGCATACCGAGCTTGAGCCGGCCCTTGCCTACGTGCGTGGGAGGGGCGCGCCCATTGTGATCAAGGCCGACGGGCTGGCGGCGGGCAAGGGCGTGGTGGTGGCCATGACACTTGCCGAGGCTGAAGCGGCCCTGCATGACATGCTGGGCGAGAAGGTCTTTGGCGATGCGTCTTCGAGTGTGGTGATCGAGGAATTCCTCGAAGGCGAGGAAGCCAGTTTCATCGTCATGAGCGATGGCAGGCATGCCTTGCCGATGGCCAGCAGCCAGGACCACAAACGCCGCGACGATGGTGACGAAGGCCCCAACACTGGCGGCATGGGTGCCTATTCCCCTGCACCGGTGGTAACGCAAGCGGTGCAGGATCGCGTTATGCGCGAGGTGATCGAACCCACCTTGCGCGGGATGGAGGCCGATGGCGCCACCTTTGTCGGGTTCCTCTACGCTGGCTTGATGATCGACGCACAGGGCGCGCCGAAAGTGATCGAATTCAATGTGCGCTTCGGTGACCCGGAAACGCAGCCGATCATGCTGCGGTTGAAGTCGGATCTGGTGAACCTGGTCGACGCCGCGCTCGATGGCAAGCTGGATCAGGTCGTGGCCGACTGGGACGAGCGCCCGTCGATCGGCGTGGTACTGGCCGCGGACGGTTATCCCGGCCAGGTGCATTCAGGCGATGTGATCTCAGGTCACGACGCATCGTTCGGGCCGGATGTGAAAGTGTTCCATGCAGGAACCGGCATCGACGCACAGGGGCGGGTGATTACTGCCGGCGGGCGCGTACTGACCGTCTGCGCGCTGGGCGACACGCTGGCCCACGCCCGTGACACGGCCTATAGCGCCATCGACGGCATCGCCTTCCAGGGGCGGCAATTCCGCCAAGACATTGCCCATCGTGCTTTGAAGTAAGCTCTCCGGCGGGAACGCCACCGGATTACGCATGAGCCAGTTCAGCCTACTGGGCAGCCGCCGCTTCGCGCCGTTTTTCTGGACGCAGGCGCTGGGTGCCTTCAACGACAACGCCTTCCGTAACGCACTGGTCATGTTGGTGGTATTCCAGATGTCGCTGGGTAACGACATGGCGGCGCTGTACACCAACCTGGCACCGGCGTTGTTCATCCTGCCGTTCTTCTTGTTCTCCGCCACGGCGGGGCAGATCGCCGAGAAATACGAGAAGTCGCGGATCATCCGCTATGTAAAACTGTTCGAGATCGCAGCCATGGTTGTGGCGGCGATCGGCTTCCACACCCACCACGTTGCCCTGCTGCTGGTGGTGCTGTTCCTGATGGGCATGCACTCGACCATGTTCGGGCCGATCAAGTATTCGATCCTGCCCCAGGCGCTTAAGCCTGCGGAACTCGTCGGCGGCAACGGCCTGGTGGAGATGGGTACGCAGATGGCCATGCTGATCGGCATGATCATCGGCAATGCCCTGATGCTGATCGAAGGTTACGGCCCTACCGCGGCATCGGCGGCGACCATCGGCGTGGCAGTGGCCGGCTACCTGGCCAGCCGGTGGATTCCGCTTGCGCCGGCCGCCGCACCGGACCTGAAGGTGAATTTCAACACCTTCACCGAAACCGGCCGCGTGCTGCGTATCGCGCGGACCGACAAGGCTGTTTTCAACGCCATCCTTGGCATTTCCTGGTTCTGGTTCTTCGGCACCGTGATGATAGCGCAGCTGCCTGTGTACACGCGGGTGAACCTTGGTGGCGATGGGTCGGTGAACACGTTGGTGCTCACCCTGTTCTCGCTGGGCACGGGCATCGGTTCGCTGTTGTGCGAGAAGCTTTCCGGCAAGCGGGTGGAAGTGGGTCTGGTGCCGATGGGCGCCTTTGGACTTACGGCCTTCGGTATCGACCTGTATTTCTCGCGACCGGGCGTGTCGCCGGTTCCGGGCCTGGACTGGCACGGCTTCCTGCAGACCGCCGGTGCCTGGCATGTGGCGCTGGACCTCACCTTGATCGGCGTGTTCGCCGGCTTCTTCGTGGTGCCGCTGTTTGCCTTCGTGCAGTCACGCACACCGCGCGACCGGCTTTCGCGGGTGATCGCCGGCACCAACATCATCAACGCCATCTTCATCTGCGTGGCCTCGGGCTTCGGCCTCGGGCTAGGCATGCTTGGGCTTTCGGTGCCGCAGATATTCCTGGTCACGGCGGTGTTGAACGCGTTCGTGGCGATTTATATTTTCACCCTGGTCCCCGAGTTCATCATGCGCTTCATGACGTGGGCGGTGGTGCATGCGATGTACCGGGTGAAAGCGGAAGGCCTTGAGAACATCCCCGATGAAGGCCCGGTGCTCCTGGTATGCAACCACGTGAGCTTCCTTGACCCGCTGGTGATCATGGCCGGGGTGCGCCGTCCGGTGCGTTTCGTCATGTACTACAGGATCTTCAATATCCCGGGCCTGAGTTTCATCTTTCGTACGGCCAGGGCCATTCCCATCGCCGGCCGCAACGAAAACCTCGACTTGATGAACAAGGCGTTCGACACGGTCGACCAGGCCCTGGCCGATGGCGAAGTGGTATGTATTTTCCCGGAAGGCGCAATCACGCGCGACGGCGACATCGCGCCATTCCGCCCGGGTGTGGAAACGATCCTGGCCCGACGTCCGGTGCCGGTCGTGCCATTGGCATTGCGCGGCATGTGGGGAAGTTTCTTTAGCCGGCGCGATTCAGCGATGAAGCGCATGCGCTTGCCGCGACGCTTCATGTCGCGCATCGAGCTGGTCGCTGGGGTGCCCGAGAGAACCATGGTCGACGCACAACTCTTGCGGAGTTGCGTGAGTGCCCTACGTGGTAATTGCGCCTGAGGATTGGACCCTCACCAGACTCATCCCAACGCTGACATAAGCGTCAGGTTTCCCTGATTTCGCCATACATACTCCTACGACACCATGCGTCTTTCTTACAAGACGCATGGTGCATGTATGACACATATCAGAAAAACCGCGCTGTTTTTGGCGATAGCAGGTTGCGCAGGCGAGGTGATAGGGCATGAGCTTCGATTGGGTGGCGAAGTCATGTCAGTAGGTGTCCACGATCAGGTCGGCACCTTTCCGATCAATCAGCTGCAAGATATTTTCGATCAGGGTGTCGCTAGCGCCAGTCGCCGTCTCGTGGCAGGGGCGCTAGCTCCCCAAGCACTGAAGGGGGCCGATACAACGGTAGGGGTTGGCTGGGTTTGGGGTGCGGCATTGGCCGATCCAGCTATTGCCGCTCGCGTCAATCGGATGTTCGCCGACGGCCAACCAGTATTGGTGATACGCGCGGGAGAAACCCAGCGAATCGACGGTGCCATCCACAGCATCTTTGGCGCCGCGTCACCCGCAGAAGTAGCGGTCTACCAGGCCGGTGCGGGCGGAGGATTGCGTGTATATGCCATTGACGCCCCGTACCGGGCCACGGGAGACCTTTCGCTAGCCATGGGCCAACTCGTCGCGGACGTCGATCGTGCGATAACCCTGTCGCACGCAACTCCCAAAGCGAGTACCGACGACGGCGAGCCTGTGGCGCTTCCGCGGATCGAAGTGGTCGACACGGAGTACGCAGTGAGTATACCGGGGGCGTCGAGCACGCTGGCAGCCACCGTCGTGCGTGACTCAAGCCGGAGCAAGGATGTCCTGCGGATCAACACCCGCTCAAACTACAACCTCAAACCTGCCCATAACGGCATGTCGGGCGGCAGTCTCATCGTGCCCTATAAATATGAGATTGAAACAAAGGTCGTCCTGGATGGAACTGGCACGCCGGCCTTTGAGGCACGACTCAGCAGCCAGTATCCAGGCAGCGACCCCAGGACAGATATCGCCTTCTCCGAGTCCAACGAAACGAAAACATCCTACGGTTTCAATATCTCCAGCGAAATAAGCGGCGGGCTCCAGGGCGCTGTGCCCGAGGCATCGGCCAAGACAAGATATGGTTTTACTTTCGGGAAAGAATACACGGACACGAAGTCCGTGGCGTTCACCGTTCGCGACTATTTCGTGGCGTCCCGCGCCGAGAATCCAGGCTCCAATTTTTATAAAGCTGGATGGACGTTCGAACTTGCGCCACTCATCGCGTCCGATGCCAGATATTTTGGCAAGCCGGTTTCCGAGAAGCGTGTAACGCCGATGATGCGCAGTGCTTCGCCGGAGGGTTTCGCCAGTTGGGAAATCGACGGCCGGTACGCAGGCAATATTATCCTGCAAGCGAGTGCGAAGATAACCAATGCGTCCTTCAATGGCTCTGCGGTAGATAAAAATCTGCCAGATCCCAGGCCCCAGGCAACCGTTGGCCTGATGGTGCGCGCGGATTCGCCATACCTTACTCGCATTACCACCGTCTTCCTGCAGGCACAGAAAGGCGATGGTCTATGCCTGTGGCGTGATCGTCAGGAGGCGATCATGCGGACATGTCCGGCAACATCACATCCGTCATGGGAGGACGCCAAAGACGCCCAATGGCAACTTGACGAGGAAGGGCGCTATTTCAACCGGGGAAGCGGCATGTGTCTGACCATGCTTCCCGACGCAAACGCGCCGATAAGCGGTAGCCATGTTGTGCTTGACACCTGCAGTCTGAGAAATTCGCAGCGATGGGAATGGCGTGCCGATCGCCTTTATACGCTCTACGATGGCGCATCGCAGGACTGGCGGCTGCATCTTGACGATGGCAACGTGCCCCGGGTGCGGATCGACGACTCCTCGCGTTACCAGGCTCTTCCGACCAATCCGAACCACAGCTTGTTGATTCCCTGGTCGACCTATCCGTCGGCTCCCACCAAGGGAACGATCATCCCTTCATTTGCCGCCGTCCAGCCTCCCATCCCCGAAGATTGGCTTCGGTTCAATGCAGTGACCTCGGACCAGGTGTGGAGGATGGTCGTGCTGCGCCAGGGCCTGGCCCGCTAAGCTGCCCAGCCGGCCAGCACCAATACGGCGATCAACGCCAGCCATACGGCCAGCACTCGATGTGTCACTCGCTTGGCGTCGCGCAATTCCTCAAGCGTATCGCTGACATCCTGGGCATCACCGTCGCCGGCCTGGATGTCGGCGTCTACGCCGGCATGGGCCACGGCGCCCAGGAACGAGGGATCGAGCTGGCCGCGGGCATGTTCGGCCGATGCATGCCAGCGGCGCCAGGCACCGATCACGGCGTCGAAGTCCGACACCAGCGCCATGGCGAATACCATCAGGTGGGCCGGTAGCCAGTCGAGGGCCTCGGCGAAGCGGCGTGCGGCGGCACGCGTGCGCGCGTCGATATCGATGAGTCCGTCGAAACTGAGCGCCTGCGCCAGCCGGTAAAGCACCGCGCCGGCAGGCCCAAGCAGCACGAACCAGAACAGCACGCCAAAGCGGCGGCGCAGGGCCGCGAAGAAGGTCGCTTCCACCACGGGACCTGCTGACCAGGCGACGGGCTCGCCATTGGTGGAAAGGCGCGAGATGGCGGCATCGCGTTCGCGCGGGTCCGCCGTCTGCAAGGCCGCGTCAATGTCACGGTCAAGGTCACCGGGCCCGAGGGCAAAACATAGTGACGCTACGGCCAGCAGTAGCCACAGTACGTCGAGGAATCGCGTGGTGGCCAGTAACCCGGCCAGGATCGCCACGGCCATCGTCGGGGCCAGCAGCACGATGGCCACGCGGCCGGCGCCGGAGCTGTCGGAAAGCTTTTCGGCCCAGGCACGGAACCACCGCTCGTCACGCCACCGCGCCAGTTGCGGCAACAGGTGGCAGAGCAACAGGGCGATCAGGATGGCGAAGAGGCGTAAGGCCATGGCGTGTCGTCGGGCTTAGTGTTGGCCCATTGTGCCAGTCAGCGCGTGCCGGCCGCGACCATGGCGCCGAGGTCGTAGCCGCGGTCGGCCAGCCAGTGTTCGAGCAGGCGATAGGACACCGATACCGAAGGCGACACCAGCAGGCTGCCGTCAGCGATGCCCTGGCGGATGTCCTCCGGCGTGAACCAGCGGGCTTCTTCCAGTTCCTGGTCACGGTAGCGGATGTCGCGCGAACGCGCGAAGGCGGTGAAGCCCACCATCAGTGATGCCGGCATCGGCCAGGGCTGGGAGGAGTGGTAATGCACGTCCAGCACCTCCACTCCCGCCTCTTCGGCTACTTCGCGACGCACCGCGTCTTCGAGTGATTCACCCGGCTCGATGAAGCCGGCCAGGGTGGAGAACCGTCCTGGCGGCCAGGTGCGCTGGCGCCCTAGCAGGCAGGCGCCCTCGTGCTCCACGATCACGATGATCGCGGCATCGGTGCGCGGAAAATGCAGGCGGCCGCAGGCTTCGTTGGTGCAACGCACACGATGGCCCGAGGCCACCAGCACCCCCGGCGCGCCGCAGTAGGCGCAGTGGCGGGTCTCGTTTTGCCAATGGGCCAGACCTTTCGCATAGGCGAAGAGGCCGGCGTCGAAGGGATTGAAGCTCAGACCGGCACGCCGCAAGTCCACGGATGTGGTTTCAGCATGGTCGGCGAGCATCTTCATCAGTTCGGCGTCGGCCACCAGCATGAAATAGGCCCGGCCATCGGCCACACCCAGCAACGTCGGCGTCAATTGCGCCAGGTGCTGGTGCCGCATGGTGTTGTCCAGCCACAGCGGCGCGTCGCCGTTGGCAACTTTCAGCGTTTCGCCCGACGGCCCCACCACGATGAAGCGGGTGCCGGATTCAGTCAGCCTTGCCGCCACCCAGGCCGGGTCGTCGCGATGTTCGGACACGCGGTCAAGGATGGTTCCGGCGAATGTGTTGGCCTGCCCCTCGCGCCCCCGCGCCGCTGCCTGCATCGATGCCGGGCTCAGGTAGAGAACGAGGAACCGCAGCCGCAGGTGCTGCGGGCGTTCGGGTTGCGGATGACGAACTGCGAACCGCTGAACGATTCGGCGTAGTCGATCTCGGCACCGGTGAGGTACTGCAACGACAACGGATCGACCACCAGGGTGACGCCGTCACGGTCGATCGAGAGGTCGTCCTCGGCCTTTTCCTCGTCGAAGGTGAAGCCGTACTGGAAGCCCGAGCAGCCGCCGCCGCTGATGTATACGCGCAGCTTCAGGCCGGGGTTTCCTTCCTCGACGATCAGCTCGTGTACTTTCTTCGCGGCCGCCTCGGTGAATACCAGAGGAGCTTCGGCGGCGCGGTAGTCGGGGGCGAGGGTTTCCATGCCTTCCATGATGGCGGCGAAACCGCGCAGGTCAAGCCTCCTGGGGCTCTTCCTCGGGAGCCGCCAGCTGGCGCTGCGGACCGCCGACGCCGGCATGGCTCATCTTGCCGTTCACCTGGGCACCGGCGGCCATCTCCAGCACGCTGTAGTGGACGTTGCCCTCCACGCGCGCCTGCGGGGCCAGTTCCAGCCGTTCCCCGGCATGGATATCGCCCTTGACCACGCCGTTGATCACCGCATGCGGGACCCGGATCTCACCGGTCACGCGACCGTGCTCGCTCAGGGTGAAGACGGCCTGGCTGTCAGGCTCCGCCTGGATCGAGCCATCGATACTGCCGTCCAGATGCAACGCCCCGCTGAAGCGGACATTGCCGGTGATGGCCGTACCACTGGCAATGAGGCTGGTTTCCGGCGCGCGCTGTGACGGCGCGGCGCCCTTGGTGGGCTTGCTATGGTTGAACATGGTTGTCCCCCGAAGTCTGGCTGGCGTCGGCCCAGGCGACGGTGCGGGTTGCCGCGTCGCTGCCGTCGGCATCCACGCCGATGCGAAGGCGCGTCGGGCGGAAATCGGCGGGTAGGGCCAGGGTGGTGTGTAACTGCTGGAAATAGCGGAAGGAGAAGTCCAGGCCTCCCGCCTGGACAGCTCCACCGAGGTCTTTGGCGTCGAGCACGACGAGTTTTTCACCGCGCAGGCCTTCCACGGCAAGGGTGATGTGGCCTTTGGTGTCCGCGCCGCGGCGTGCATTCTGGGTAAGGGTTACGGTGAGGTTCCATGCGTGGCTGCCCGCAATTGGCGAAACACGGGCATCCTGCACGGTAAGTTCTTGCCGTTGGTCGCCGCCGCCGACCAGCCGCGAATAGAAACCAAGGTCGTTGCGCAGGCCGTTGAGCTGCTCTTCGCGCTCGGCGAGGGTGTGCTTGAGCTCGTTCGCCGCCACCGCCCCCACCTGGTTGTCACGGGTGAGGTTGGCCACCTGCTGCCGGAGCGTCTCGTTGTCCGCTGCCAGTTGCTTTGCTGCGCCATGGTCGCCGACGACCCCCGGGACGGCCCCTGAGTGCCCAGCCAGCCAGCCGATCACCAGGCCGGCCACCAGGCAGCCTGCCAGCCCGGCGGCCACGACCGCCCGGCGGCGGCGCTCGGCTCGAGCGTCGACCGTCTGCACCACAAATCGCGGTGTCGGGCTGGAGGCCATGGGTGGGGATTGCCGCAAAAGCCGAGGTATACCCGGCTTTCGCGCGAAGCGTCAAGGAAACGTGACGCAGCTTCAGCTGGAGAGTTCGCCGACCTTGCTCAGCAGATAGCGTTCGTTGCCGATGTCGGTCATCAGGCTGAACTGGGTTTCCAGCCAGTCGATGTGGTCTTCTTCCTCGGCCAGGATGTTCTTGAATAGGTCCCGGCTGACGTAATCGTGGACGCCTTCGCTGTAGGCAATGCCTTCGCGGAGGTCCTTCAGGGCGTCGTATTCCAGTTCGAGGTCGCCGCGCAGGCATTCGATGGCGTTCTCGCCGATGCGAAGCTTGGCCAGCCGCTGCAGGTTGGGCAGCCCGTCAAGGAAAAGGATGCGTTCAATCACCCTGTCCGCATGCTTCATTTCCTCGATCGATTCCTTGTATTCATGATCTGCCAGCTCCTTGTAGCCCCAGTCCTTGAACATGCGGTAGTGCAGGAAATACTGGTTGATTGCGGTCAGTTCGTTGTAGAGCACCTTGTTGAGGAACTCGATGACCTTTGCGTCGCCTTTCATGGCCGTCTCCCTGGGTAGCTGCGTGCGCGGATGCGTGGACAGCGGCCACTATACCCAAGGCAAAAACGCCTTGAAGAAACGCAAATGGGGATGGTTCGCGCTTGCGCGCGTGCTAGCGCGAGGTCAGGCGACCTGGACGAAGGCGGGCAGGGCCGTGGCGTGTTCGTCGATGGCACGGGACAGCACCTTGCGGGCTTCCGATTCGCAGCACCCACAGCAGTCCGAGCAGCCGGTGCGGGCCTGCAGATCGGAAAAGCCACGCACGCCGTCGGCGACTTCACGGCGGATGTCGTGGGTGGTGACGGCGTTGCACAGGCAGATGTACATGGGGCGGTATTTGAACGCGAATGCGAACGATTGTCAACTACGCGGGGGACTGCCCGGTGCGACGTTCAGGAGCGGGGCAGGTTGCCGATTTCGACGCAGCAGGCGGTTTCGACCAGGGGTGCGAACTGGCGCAGGGCCCTTTCGTAGACTTCCCGCTTGAAATTCACCACGTTGGCCGCCGGATACCAGAAATCCACCCAGCGCCACTGGTCGAATTCAGGCTTCTCGCAGGCGTTCAGGCACAGAGCGTCTTCGCTTCCGGTGAGACGCAGCAGGAACCAGACCTGCTTCTGGCCGATGCAGGTGGGGCGCTGGTGGTGGCGAACGAAGCGGTTAGGCAGCTTGTAGCGCAGCCAGCCCCGGGTGGCGCCCAGCACTTCCACGTGGTGCGCGGCAAGGCCGGTTTCTTCCTCGAGCTCCCGATACATCGCTTCCAGCGGCGTTTCATCGCTACGCATCCCGCCCTGCGGGAACTGCCAGCCGTCGCGGTTGACGCGGCGTGCCCAAAACAGCCGCCCATCCTGGTTGAGCAGGACAATGCCAACATTGGGCCGGTAACCATCTGCGTCGATCATCGGGCCTCCTTCGCCGCCCGGTAGGCATATCGCCTGCCTCGCGGTCGATTCAACCACAGCGCACAAAGCTGCGGCAAGGCAAGGCTTGTGCCGTACCTGCCTGACGAATTAAACTGCGCGGCCCTCGCGTCCAGCTCGCGGGGGTTCGAAGGGTCATGTGGCTAGGTAGCTCAGCTGGTTAGAGCGCGGCACTCATAATGCTGAGGTCGGCGGTTCGAGCCCGCCTCTAGCCACCATTCCTTCTTCCCGATGGATTCCACGGGGATCCAGAAAGAATCACGAAACCGCGCCGTTGCGCGGTTTTTTGTTGTTTGCAGGTCGCCTGACGTCCGATCCTGTCCCAGCAAGACGCGCCCTTTCGGGTGGTACCGCAGGTGGTGGCGCGCAATGGGAAACCCAGGGAAAAGGCTTACCGCCTTTCGGCGGGCAAGAGCCTGTACCTGCAGGTGATGCCGACCGGCGCCAAATACTGGCGCCTGAAGTACAGGATCGCTTCCGAGCGCTTCTTCAACGTGGGGCGACGTGAGGACGTGGGAAAGCCATTACTTTTGACCAACGTGCAAACGGCTGCTCCAAGTAGCGATACGAGGCCCATCCAATCAGCAGACTCGCTGCAACGAAAGCCGCGAGCGAGACGGCTTGTGTCGCAAGCGGCATTTCAGGCCCAAGGCGGCGCCACACTCGAGCCATCATTGATGTCACAAAAATGTGCGACAAGCCAATGGAGAACGACCAGTTGCCGATCGCGACCAGCGCGGCGGGTGGGGTGATTCGACTGCTCGCCTCCAACTGGACGAGTGAAAGAACAACAAGAATCGACACTATCCCGAGTATGGCGACGCGCCCAGGATGGTGCCCGTAGCTCGGATCCAGGATGGATGATCCCATCGCCGCGGTTGCCAGGATGATGGCGGCGACGCAGATTGCAGGTAAGGCAAGCGACGAAGGCAGACAACGCCAGTACTTGCCCAACATGATTCCAACAATGAATTCGAGCGTGAATGGGCTCGCCAGTAGGTTGAGCCACGCGGGCCAAGCATCCGTCGCGTATATGTTCAACGCCATGGTCACAGCGGCCCAACCACCGAGGCACAAGGTATGGTGGCGTCTAGGGACGATCCACAAAGCCAAGGCCGCTATCAGGTAAAAATAGGCCTCATGGACGAGTGTCCAGCCGACCATCAGGATGGGCAGCTCTCCCTGTGGCCACAATAGGGCCGATGACAGGACCCTCGGTAGGTCGACGACCGTGTTGAATGTTGCGGGCGCTAGAACAGCCGGAACTATGAGAAGAGCGGTGTAAAGCCAGTAGGGTGGAAGGATGCGGCTACAACGCGACCACAAGAATCGAAGACCATCCCGGTAACCGCCACGCATTGCTTGGACACTAAGCGCAGTTACAAAGCCCGACATGACGAAGAACAGATTGACGGCGGCAAAGCCAACCCACGTCCAGGACGGCAATAGGGTTCGACCGGGAAGGACAAGCTCTTCCGTCCCGCGGAAATGCGAGAACACCACAGTTAGCGCCGCGATTGCACGAAGGGCCTGGATAGAAAGGAGGCGCCTTTTGCCTGCGGCAGGCGCCCCTTGCTTTGCGTTCGAGATGACTTCCACTTGCCGTCCATGGCCAGGTAGCGGGCCTGGAGCATCCCACCGACAAATCTTGGAGGGTGGGTGATTCAGACCAATTGCTAGGTGACTCGCTCACGTCCATCCGAGCTAATGCAACACGATGAGCCTTCCGCGCTCGGATGGTGTCGACCTGCCCCCGCGCCGATGTCCAGGTCGAGGGTATCCTGCGGAGGCGTGATTCTGAGTGAGGCCGCAGCGATCAACTGTGCACGCGTTAGTTCCGCGAGCGCAATCGGATCAGTCTCAGAATTGCGTGGCTCTGTGCTCCATGCAGCCGGAGTGTTCGAGGTCAACGAACCAGCTCTTACTAGTCCGGGTCCGGGAACCGAATGACTGGCCGGTGCGCTTCGAATCCTACGACGTCTCCGCATAACGCGTGCGAAAATGGGCTTCGCGCTTGCCTGCGGCGCCATATGGTGGGATAGTTTAGCCACATGGCGGAGGCTCTCCTATGTCCTACACACCTGAAATGACCCCTTCCATCTTCACTTATATGGGCGAAGTCCTCGGGATCCGTCTCACCTCGGAGAGTGATGCATTCAAAGCCGTCACGAAGGGGATTGCGACCAGGAACTACCTTGCCATCTCGAAGGTCTTGAGTTTTCCAATTGATCTGGTTGGACCTGAGACCACCATCCGGCGCCGGGTGGCCAAGAAGGAAACTTTCAACGAAAGCGAGTCTGAGAAGATTGTGCGCGTCGCTCGGGTGTACGCGGAGGCTGTGGAGCTTTTTGGTGATCGCCAAATGGCCATTGATTGGTTCAAGCGACCGGCCGAGTATGTACGTGGATCGGCGCCGATCACTCCCATGGCGTTAGCCGCGACAGACGCCGGGGCGCGCATCGTTGAGTCGCATATACGCCGTACCGCGAACGGTATCTATTGATGCGGTTGTGGCGTATTTCGGCCTTCCCCGGCCTCACTGGGGAGGGAGGTCTCTACGATGACGGCCGATGGCACACCAAGGGCCGCCGCATCGTTTACACCGCTGAACATCCAGCGCTGGCCATGATCGAGACCCTGGCCCATATGCGTCTGCCGCTAACGGACATTCCGCTAACGCTGCAACTTATCCGTATCGAGGTTCTGGACGATGCTGCCATCGATCCACAGCCGAACATGCCGTCCGGCTGGCAGGCGAATGACGTGACGACGCGAGCTATCGGCGACGGCTGGCTTAAGTCGAAGTCATCGTTGCTTCTGCCAGTGCCATCGTCGCTGATCGCGGATGCCACCAACTACCTGGTTAACCCCGATCATCCACAGCGGGCTACCTGCCTCGTCGAATCGAAGCCAGAACCGTTCTGGTTCGACAAGCGATATCTCAGATGAACGAATCTCGAGCCACCTGAGAGCATCCGCCCTGACCTTCGGCGGCGCACAACAGATCCAGATCGGGAACTGCCTCCGCCGGCTTGCGACGCAGAACGGCGCTCGGGGAGGGCTGGTTTCGGCTTTATGGAGCCAGCCAGCGGAGGAGGGTCGGGAAAAAGGTCCGGCAATCAAGCCGTTAACGACCTGTGGTATGTCGGCTGAAGTCGTCTGACTGCGCGCTAGCGCGGTTTTTTGTCGTGTGCTCACTCCCCGGCCGGAACCAGCATCAATTTGAATCCAGGCGCGGCGGCAACTTTCATTGTTCACACCTACCCTATAGGAGCCCCGCCTTCGTTTCTGTACGTGGGGCTCGAATCGACTCGTCAGAAACAGCCGACGGGGATGGCGGAGAGGCCGCCGCAGGTAGAATGTCCGCCATGCACATCTTCAAAGTATTCACCCTCGAGGCGGCCCACCGCCTGCCCAATGTCCCCGAAGGGCACAAGTGCGCCCGCCTGCATGGCCATTCCTTCCGGGTCGAACTGCACGTGGAAGGCCCGGTGGACACGCACACCGGCTGGGTCATGGATTTCGCGGACATAAAATCGGCTTTCGCGCCGCTTTACGACCAACTCGACCATCACTATCTCAACGACATTGAGGGGCTGGAGAATCCCACCAGTGAGAACCTGGCCCGATGGATCTTCCAGCGCCTGCGACCCGCGCTGCCGGGGCTTGACCAGGTGGTGGTGCACGAAACCTGCACCTCGGGGGCCTCTTTCCGCGCTTCGGATGCTGCGTCGCACTAGGAAATAGTCATAAGGCCCATGTCCTGAGGATGCGTGCCCGGTCACGTCCTGGGGCATCCTGTCGCAGCGTCGTAGCTTGTTACGCCAAATCGCTCGCTGATATACTTTCTCGGATCGAAACCGTGGCCCGTCGTTGACTCGGTGGCGCCTAGTGCGAAACCGTCACGGGAACCATCGCGTGCTTAACAATCTTTCCGTCGGTCGTCGTCTGGCCTTGCGCCTGTTCATGTGGCAGGTTGCCGTGGCGGCGCTGGTGGGCCTCGCATTCCTCGGGTTGGGCTGGCGCTATGCACTGGCCGCCTCGTTGAGTGCGCTGCTGGTCGCTTTGGGCAACGCGCTTATGGCAGCGCGAACCTTCAGCGGCATGGGTGGCGGAGCGGTCATGTTGGGGCGCCTTATCGCGGGAACGATCCTTAAATGGGTCGTCATCGTCGGTGGGCTGCTGCTGGTTCTGGTTCATTGGAAGCTGCCGCCGTTGGCCGCCCTGGCAGGTCTGGCGGCTGCATTCGCGGTAAATCTGCTCGCATTCAGATTCAAGGGTTGAGGCATGGCAAGTGAACCGCAGGGCGGTCTGACCGAATACATCCAGCATCACCTTGAGCATCTGGTGGTGACCACACGTCCGGGCGCAGGCTCCTTCTGGGACGTGCGCCTGGATTCAATCGTGGTTTCGCTCGTACTCGGTGCACTCTTCTGCCTGTGGTTCTGGCTGCTGGCGCGCAAGGCGAGTTCCGGCGTGCCCTCGAAGGCGCAGGCACTGGTCGAGATCATCGTCGAGTTCGTCGATACCCAGGTCAAGGATACGTTCCACGGCGACCGCCGCACGATCACGCCGCTGGCGCTGTCGATCTTCATGTGGGTGTTCTTCATGAACGCGATGGACCTGCTGCCGGTGGATCTTGCCGGCTGGCTGGTTACGACCTTCCGCGGCCATGAAGTGGCCCATCACACGTATTTCCGCATGGTTCCCACTGCTGACGTGAACACGACGATCGGCCTGGCCCTGGCGGTGTTCTTCATCGTGCTGGCGCACGGCATCAAGGCGAAGGGCGGTGCCGGCTTCGGCAAGGAACTGCTCACCGCACCGTTCCAGTCCGAGGGCACGGTAATGAAAATCGTGCTTTCGCCGTTCAACCTGCTGCTGAACCTCGTCGAATACCTGTCCAAGCCGGTATCGCTGGCGATGCGACTTTTCGGCAACATGTACGGCGGCGAGCTGGTCTTCATGCTGATCGCCGGTTTGATGATCAGCTGGATCGGTTTCGTGCCGGGTGTCCTGTTCAACACGGGCTGGGCCATTTTCCACATCCTGATCATCGCGCTGCAGGCCTACATCTTCATGATGCTGACCATCGTCTATATCGCGATGGCGCGCGAGCACCACTGAGCAAGGCAGTACCCGTCAACTGCAGCACGATTTACCACTCACTTTTTGTTTCGTTTCGTTCTAGCCAACCCGCTATCGCATCGTAGGAGAGCACCATGGAATTCATCGCACACGTGCAGGCCCTGACGGCCATCGCCATCGGCATCATCATCGGCCTCGGTGCCCTGGGCGCCTGCCTCGGTATCGGCATCATGGGCTCGAAGTTCCTCGAAGCCGCTGCACGCCAGCCGGAACTGGTTCCGCTGCTGCAGGGCCGTATGTTCCTGCTGGCCGGCCTGATCGACGCCGCGTTCATCATCGGCCTGGCCATCGCACTTCTGCTGGCGTTCTCCAACCCGCTGCTGGGCATGCTCAAGACCGCCGCGGGCGGTTGATCCAGCGGGTTCATGCCACCGCAGCGGGCTTGCCCGTTGCGGTGGCCGCATCGTTAATGCGTTTCGGGAGATATCGGTAAGATCATGAATATCAACATGACCTTCCTGGGCCAGATGCTATCGTTCGCGATACTGGTCTGGTTTACCACCAAGTTCATCTGGCCCCAGATCAACGGCGCCATCGAAGAACGTCAAAAAAAGGTTGCCGACGGCCTGGACGCGGCTGAACGCGCGCGCTCGGAACTCAAGGACGCCGATGCCCGGGTTGCCGTCGAGATCAAGCAGGCGCGCCTGCAGTCGTCCGAGATCATCGACAAGGCCCAGCAACAGGCCAACCAGATCATCGACAAGGCCCGTGTGGATGCCATCGAAGAGATCAATCGCCTGAAGGCCGCGGCCCAGGACGACATCGCCTCGATGGCCCAGAAGGCCCGCGAGCAGCTGCGCGCGCAGGTGAGCCAGTTGGCCATCCGCGGTGCGGAGAAGATCGTCCAGCGTGAAATCGATCCGGCCTCGCACAAGGCCATGCTCGATCAGCTCGCGGCCGAGATCTGACCATGGCCCAGGCGCTCACCCTCGCCCGTCCCTACGCACGTGCGGCTTTCGAGATCGCGCATGCGGAGGGCAAGCTTGCCGACTGGTCCGGGGCCCTGGCGTTCGCGGCCGCCGTTTCCGGCGACGCCCGAGTGCACGACCTGCTGAACGACCCGCGCGTGCAGACGGCGCAGCTTGTTGCCCTGCACCTGCCATCGGGCATGGACGCCAGTGCGCCGTTTGGCTCGTTCCTGGCAGCCCTGGCCGACCAGCGTCGCCTGTCGCTGCTGCCGGAAGTCGAGGAGCTCTTCGACGAGATGAAGCGTGAGTCTGAACACACCTTGCTGGTCAAGGTGACCAGCGCGCTGGCGCTCGATGCCGCCCAGGCCGAAACGCTCAAGGCATCGCTCAAGCGTCGCTTCAAGCGCGAGATCGAAATCCAGGCGCATGTCGATGCCGCGCTGCTCGGCGGCGTGGTGATCGATACCGGCGAGGAAGTGATCGACGGTTCAGCGCGCGGCCGTCTGGCGCGCCTGGCCACGGCGCTGACGCACTGAACCCAGTTTCAAATTCCAGGAAACGACCATGTCCAGTACCACCCTGAACCCGTCCGAGATCAGTGAGCTGATCAAGACCCGCATCGAGCAGTTCAAGCTCGGCTCGGAAGCCCGCAACGAAGGCACTGTCATCAGCGTCTCCGACGGCATCGTGCGCATCCACGGCCTGGCCGACGTGATGCAGGGCGAAATGATCGAATTGCCGGGCAACGTGTTCGCCCTGGCAATGAACCTTGAGCGCGACTCCGTCGGCGCCGTGGTGCTGGGTGAATACCAGGCGATCCGCGAAGGCGATACCGCCAAGACCACCGGCCGCATCCTCGAAGTGCCGGTCGGCCCGGGCCTGCTCGGCCGCGTGGTTGACGCGCTCGGCAATCCGATCGACGGCAAGGGCCCGATCGAGGCCGCCGGTACCAGCGCGATCGAGAAGGTCGCCCCTGGCGTGATCTGGCGCAAATCGGTCGACCAGCCGATGCAGACGGGTTACAAGTCCATCGACGCCATGATCCCGATCGGCCGCGGCCAGCGCGAACTGATCATCGGTGACCGCCAGACGGGCAAGACCGCCGTCGCCATCGACGCGATCATCAACCAGAAAGACTCCGGCATTAAGTGCATCTACGTCGCCATCGGCCAGAAGCGCAGCTCGATCGCCAACGTGGTGCGCAAGCTGGAAGAGAACAATGCCCTGGCCCACACCATCATCGTGGTGGCCTCGGCGTCCGAATCGGCCGCCCTGCAGTACGTGGCGCCGTATTCCGGTTGCGCCATGGGTGAGTACTTCCGCGACCGCGGCGAAGACGCACTCATCATTTATGACGATCTTTCCAAGCAGGCCGTGGCCTACCGCCAGATCTCGCTGCTGCTCAAGCGTCCGCCGGGCCGCGAAGCCTACCCGGGTGACGTCTTCTATCTCCACTCGCGTCTGCTCGAGCGCGCTTCGCGCGTCAGCGAGGAATATGTCGAGAAGATGACCAACGGCGAAGTGAAGGGCAAGACCGGCTCGCTCACCGCGCTGCCGATCATCGAGACCCAGGCCGGCGACGTCTCGGCGTTCGTGCCGACCAACGTGATCTCCATCACCGACGGCCAGATCTTCCTGGAAACCGACCTTTTCAACGCTGGCATCCGCCCGGCCGTGAACGCCGGTATCTCGGTGTCGCGTGTCGGTGGCGCGGCCCAGACCAAGATCGTCAAGAAGCTCTCCGGTGGCATCAAGCTGTCGCTGGCCCAGTTCCGTGAACTGGCAGCCTTCGCGCAGTTCGCCTCCGACCTCGACGCTGCCACCCGCGCCCAGCTCGACCGTGGCCAGCGCGTGACGGAACTGATGAAGCAGGCGCAGTATTCGCCGCTTTCCATTGCCGAGCTCGGCGTGTCGGTGTTCGCGGCCGAGAAGGGCTACCTCGACGACCTGCCGGTCAACAAGGTGCTGCCGTTCGAGAAGGGCCTGCATGCCTTCATGCGCCAGAACCACGGCGAACTGATGAGCAAGATCGAGAAAACCGGCGACTGGAACAACGACATCGAGGCCACCTTCAAGGCCGCGGCGGACGAGTTCAAGAAGACCGGTAGCTGGTAACTGATGCACCGCCGGCGGGTTCGCCCGCCGGCGCGGTAAACCAACAAGACGGAAGAGCACATGGCCAGCGGTCGCGAAATCAAAACCAAGATCAAGAGCACGCAGAACATGCGTAAGGTCACGCGCGCGCTCGAAATGGTCTCGGCCTCGAAGATCCGCAAGGCGCAAGACCTGATGAAGGCCTCGCGTCCCTACGCGAAGGCCATGCGCAAGGTGATAGCGCATGTGGCCCAGGCCAACACCGATTTCCCGCATCCGTTCCTCACCGAGCGGTCGTCGGTCGGCAACATCGCCATCATCGTGGTCTCCACCGACCGAGGGCTTGCCGGTGGCCTCAACTCCAACCTGTTCCGCCGCACGCTTGCCACCATCAGTGAATGGCAGGCCCAGGGCGCCGGTGTCGACATCGTCGCCGTCGGCCAGAAGGCCATCCAGTTCTTCCGTCGCATCAAGGGCGTGAACCTGATCGGCACCGCCGCGCACCTTGGCGAGAAGCCGCGGGTGGAAGACCTGATCGGCGTGATCAAGGTCGTGCTCGATGCCTACACGGCCAAGCGCCTGGACCGCGTCCTGCTGGTGTACAACAGCTTCGTCAACACCATCGTGCAGAAGCCGACGGTGGAAACCCTGTTGCCGCTCACCGTCGTGGCCAAGGAACTGGTGGCCCACGATTCGGGCGTCAAGACCGAACAGTCGCACGACTGGGAATACATCTACGAGCCCGATGCGCGCACGGTGCTCGAGCACCTCCTGGGCCGTTACATCGAATCCATCGTCTACCAGGCGGCGCTGGAGAACCTTGCCAGCGAGCACGCCGCCCGCATGGTGGCCATGAAGGCCGCCTCCGACAACGCCAACAAGGTCATCGACGAGCTCACCCTCGTCTACAACAAGGCGCGCCAGGCGGCGATCACGCAGGAAATTTCCGAAATCGTCGGCGGCGCCGCGGCGGTCTAAGGCAACACATCCATAGGCGACGCCACGGCGGCGCCGACACGTACACACAAAGATCCATCCGGAGCAGATCCATGAGCCAGGGCAAAGTTGTACAGATCATCGGCGCGGTCGTCGACGTCGAATTCCCGCGCGACCAGGTGCCGAAGATTTACGACGCACTGAAGATCGACGGCACCGATATCACGCTGGAAGTACAGCAGCAGCTGGGCGACGGCGTCGTCCGTACCATTGCGCTGGGTTCCACCGATGGCCTGCGCCGTAACCTCGTAGCCCGCAATACCGGTGAAGGCATCAAGGTGCCGGTCGGCGCAGCCACGCTCGGCCGCATCATGGATGTGCTCGGCAACCCGATCGACGAAGCCGGTCCGATCGGCGAGAAGGAAACCTGGGTGATCCATCGCGCCGCCCCGTCGTATGACGACCAGGCAGCCGCCAGCGAGTTGCTGGAAACCGGCATCAAGGTGATCGACCTGATGTGCCCGTTCGCCAAGGGCGGCAAGGTCGGGCTGTTCGGCGGTGCCGGCGTGGGGAAGACGGTCAACATGATGGAGCTGATCAACAACATCGCCAAGGCGCACTCGGGTCTTTCCGTGTTCGCAGGCGTCGGTGAGCGTACCCGCGAGGGCAACGACTTCTACCACGAGATGAAAGACTCCAACGTCCTGGACAAGGTCGCGATGGTGTACGGCCAGATGAACGAGCCGCCGGGCAACCGCCTGCGCGTGGCGCTCACCGGCCTCACCATGGCCGAGTACTTCCGCGACGAGAAGGACGAAACCGGCAAGGGCAAGGACGTGTTGCTGTTCGTCGACAACATCTACCGCTACACGCTGGCCGGTACCGAAGTGTCGGCGCTGCTGGGCCGCATGCCCTCCGCCGTGGGCTACCAGCCCACCCTGGCCGAAGAAATGGGCGTGCTGCAGGAACGCATCACCTCCACCAAGACCGGCTCGATCACATCGATCCAGGCGGTATACGTGCCCGCGGATGACCTTACCGACCCGTCGCCGGCCACCACGTTCGCGCATCTGGACGCCACGGTTACCTTGAGCCGCAGCATTGCATCGCTGGGTATCTACCCGGCGGTGGATCCGCTCGATTCCACCAGCCGCCAGCTGGACCCGGCCGTGATCGGTCAGGAGCACTACGACGTGGCCCGCAAGGTGCAGGGCACGCTGCAGCGCTACAAGGAACTGAAGGACATCATCGCCATCCTGGGCATGGACGAACTGTCCCAGGACGACAAGGAATCGGTGTCCCGCGCCCGAAAGATCGAGCGTTTCTTCTCCCAGCCGTTCCACGTGGCCGAAGTGTTCACCGGTTCGCCGGGCAAGTACGTGCCGCTGAAGGAAACCATCCGCGGCTTCAAGATGATCGTCGAGGGCGAAGTGGATCACTTGCCCGAGCAGGCTTTCTACATGGTCGGCGGCATCGACGAGGCCATCAAGAAGGCCGAGGACATGGGTGCGAAGAAGGCGGCCTAAAGCCCCCTCTTAGCTTCCATCCTCCTTAACGCAACGAATCAGGACTCCCCATGCATACCATCCGTGTCGACATCGTCAGTGCCGAAGCCGAGGAATTCTCCGGCGACGCTACCCTGGTGGTGGCCACCGGTGAGATGGGCGAGTTGGGCATAGCCCCGCGCCATGCACCGCTGGTGACTCGCCTGAAGCCGGGTTTCGTCGAAGTGGTGCTGGCCTCGGGCGAGCGTCAGTCGTTCTACGTCAACGGCGGCTTCCTCGAAGTGCAGCCGCAGGTGGTGACGGTGCTGGCCGATACAGCCATCCGTGCCACCGACCTCGACGAAGCGGCCGCGCAGGCCGCCAAGAAGGACGCCGAGCAGGCCCTGGCCAACCGAGGCGACACGCTTGATGTCAGCGCCGCCCAGGCCAAGCTTGCCGAGGCCCTGGCCCAGCTGCAGGCGCTGGAGCGCATGCGAAAGATGGTCCGCCACTAAGCCCTCGTTCGAGTAACACCAGGAAGCCGGCCTTTGGGCCGGCTTTTTTCTTCATGCCGCGACAACCTGCCTGCTGTCTACAATGGCAGTCTGATGATTGCAGCCCACGGCCTGATCCGATGAAAGCACGCTATAGCCGCCCCTTATGGATACTGGGCGTACTGGTTGTGCTCGTCATCGCCGGCCGCCTTGCGTTGCCGTATGTGGTGCTTAACTACCTCAATGGCCGCATGCAGACGATGGGCGCGTATCGCGGCCACATCGGCGACATCGACATCCACCTGTGGCGGGGTGCGTACACCATCAACGGGCTGGTCATCGAGAAGGTCGACGGAAAGGTTCCGGTCCACTTCTTCAATGCCCCCCACACCGATACCGCTGTCAGCTGGAAGGCCCTGCGCCACGGCGTGGTGCGCGCGAAAATCGATTTCTACAATGCTGAACTGAATTTCGTCGATGGCCGCGGCGGCGGCGAATCGCAGACCGGCAAAGGCGTGGACTGGCGCGAGCAGATCAAGCACCTGGCGCCCATCCGCCTGGACGAGATCAACGTGCACGACAGCACGGTAACGTTCCGTAACTTCGTCTCGAGCCCCCGGGTAGATCTCAAGGCCACCGACGTCAACGGCACGCTTGAGAACTTGAGCAACGCATCGAGGGCGAACGGCACGGTGGTGGCCACCGCGGACATCAAGGCCAACATCCTGGGCGAGGCACCATTGACGGTGAAAGCAAGCTTCGACCCGCTGCAGACGTGGGGTGATTTCAAATACGAGCTCACCGTCAGGGACATTGTGCTTACCAAGGCCAACGATCTTGCCCGCGCCTACGCCGGGCTTGATTTCGCCGCTGGCAAGGGCGACTTCGTGATGGAGCTTGAATCCCACGACAAGAACCTTTCCGGTTACGCCAAGCCACTCTTCCATGACGTGCAGATCTTCAGCTGGAAGCAGGATGTGGAGCAAGACCACAAGAATCCGCTGCGGATAGCCTGGGAAGCCACGGCCCAAGGGCTGTCGTGGATCTTCAAGAACCACGACAAGGACCTGCTGGCCACCCGGGTGGCCATCAGCGGACGACTTGACCAGAAGAATGTGAGCACCTGGGACGCCATTACCGGCATTTTGCGGAATGCGTTCGTCAAGGCGTATTCGCCGACTCTGGAAAACCTCAAGCCCGACCCCGAAAAGAAGTAGGTCGCCGAGCCTATTGGCTTCCGGGGCCGCCTCGTCCAAAGTGGCGCCCAATCCTCTCGCCGAGCCTCCCATGTCCCAACACCCGGTCCACGTCCTGATCCTCGCCGCCGGCGAAGGCAAGCGCATGAAATCGGCACGCGCCAAGGTGCTGATGCCACTGGCCGGGCGGCCGCTGTTGGCCCACGTGGTGGACACCGCCCGGGCCCTTGGCGCCGCGGGCATTCACGTGGTGTATGGACACAAGGGCGAGCAGGTGCGCGAGGCCTTTGCAGGCAACGACGACATCCACTGGATCGAGCAGCGCGAGCGCCTGGGCACGGGACACGCCGTTCGCACGGCGCTGGCCGAGATGCCTGCCGACATCCGCGTGCTGGTGCTCTACGGCGATGTCCCCCTGGTTCATGCCAATACCTTGCAGGGCATGATCGACGCCGAAGTCGGTATCGCCATGCTGGCCACGCGCGTGGCCGATCCGCGTGGCTATGGCCGTGTACTGCGCGATGGCAATGGCAAGGTCAAGGCCGTGGTCGAGGAACGTGACGCGGATGATACGCAGCGCAAGATCGACCTGATAAACACCGGCATGCTTATCGCCGATGGCCCCAGCCTGCGCACATGGTGCGAGCGCCTGACCAACGACAACAAGCAGGGCGAGTACTACCTCACCGACGTCTTCGCCATGGCCAACAAGGAAGGGCAGGCGGCGCTTTGTATAGAGTGCGCCGAATACGAAGCGGCGGGCGCGAATGATCCCTGGCAGCTGGCCGAACTCGAAGCATTCCACCGCCAGTCGGCGGCGAAGGCGCTGATGATCGCAGGCGTGCGCGTGGTCGACCCGGCACGACTGGATATCCGTGGCAAGGTCAATGCCGGCCGCGATGTGGAAATCGACGCCAATGTGGTACTGGAGGGCAGCGTGGAACTGGGTGACGAGGTGCGGGTGGGGCCGTTCTGCCGCCTGCGCAACGTATCCCTGGCGGCGGGCACCGTGGTACATGCGCATTGTGATCTCGATGGCGTGGTCACCCGCGGACCGTGCCTGATTGGTCCCTTCGCGCGCCTGCGCCCGGGCACCGAACTTGCCGCCAACGTGCACGTGGGCAACTTCGTGGAAGTGAAGAAGTCCGCCATCGGTGAGGGCTCGAAGGTGAACCATCTTTCCTATATCGGCGACACGGTGATCGGTCGCCGTACCAACATCGGGGCCGGCACCATCACCTGCAACTACGACGGGGTGAACAAGTTCACAACGTCGATCGGCGACGATGTGTTCGTGGGTTCGAATAGTGCACTAGTGGCACCAGTGACCCTGCATGACGGATCCACCATCGGCGCGGGGTCTGTGGTCAACAAGGATGCGCCGCCTGGCGAACTGACGGTGGCCCGTGCGCGCCAGGCGACCATTCAGGGGTGGAAACGTCCTGTCAAACGCTAGGTAGGCACGCGCGAGGATGGGTAAGCCACTGCCCCACCAACCGCTTCACGCGTGCCTCGCCATCGAGCAGTTGGCCGGCGATGGCCCTGGCGGATTGGCGAAATGATGCTTCGTGGAGCACGCGGTGTACCGCTGCGGCGATATGCGTGGGCCGGGCATGGGCAAACCGCAGGCGCACACCGGCGCCGTTGACTTCCACGCGTTGTGCGATCAAGGGCTGATCGTCGCGTATGGGCGCGACGACCAGTGGCCGGCCATGGGCAAGGGCTTCAGCGACAGTGTTATGACCGCCGTGGCATAACACGGCATCCATGTTGCCAAGGAGCGCCAGCTGGTCGACGTGACGAGCTAGCGTGACATTCGGCGCATGGCGTTTGCCGAGGGATCCGGTCGGGTCGACGATGGTCCAGTGTATCGATGCCGGCCCTTCCTGCGCGGCAAGCCATGTTGCTTCCAGGAAGCGGATGGATGCCTCTTCGCTTACCGTGCCCATGCTTACCAGTACGTGGTGGTGGCCCGCTATCGGATCTTCCACGCCTGCAACGTTGGCGGTCGCGCGATGCGCCAGGAGGCAGCCCACTGCGTGTACAAGCAAGCCCTCAGGTATCTCGCCCATCAATGCCGGACAGCTGGGCATCACGGTGCCCTGCGGAGAGAACAGTGGATCAGCAGGGATCGAGTCGACTCCAAGCCTGCCCGCGAGCTCGCGGGTGGTCTGGATCATCCAGCGGCGCACAGGCGCGTGCATGTCGCCATGCGTGACCAGTTCGCCGGGGCTGCTGGCAAGCGTGAGCCATGGCACGCCACGCTGCTGCGCCCGGATGCCAGCGCCAATGGCTTGCTGGTCCACCAACATCGCGTCGGGTGCGAAAGTATCCATGGCATTGGCGACGGCGATGTCCATGCCCAGTGCCAGCGGTACCAGTGCATGATTCCATAGTGTCTGTAGCGCTGCCATGCCATGCATGCCGCCCGGTCTATCGGGCGTGGGGGGAAGCGGCCCTGTCGGGAAGATGCGGCCGGGCACACCAAGCTCCCGAAGCAAAGGCGCGTGCCCGGCCCAGGCAACCTCGTGGCCCTCGCCATGCAGGACAGCGGCGACACCGGCGGCCGGATTGACATGTCCCCTCCACGGCGGGACCACCAGCAGTACACGGCTCAAGGCCGGGTAACCGCTGCGCAGCGCGGGTCGTGCCGCACCAGGAATTGCGTGATCAGCTCGCCGACCTGGCGTGGCGCATCGAAAAGTAGGAGATGTCCTGCGCCAGGGATGGTCTCGTGGCTGAAATTCTCCCGATCGCCCATGGCGGCCAACGTGCGCGCTTTCACGCCGACCGTGCTCGCTTCGCCATATATCCCGAGGATCGGCATGGTAAGGACATCGAGCATGGCGCCATCGACAAGCCGGCTTGCCCCCAAGTCGCGGAACATCGTCGTGTCCTCAAGCACCCTGATGGCGGCCTTCGCACGGCGTTGATGCCGGGTACCCAGGCCGTCGGAAAGTGCGAATTTCCTGTGCGTGTCGGTCTCGTCCAGGCCATGTGCCAGGCCCTCAAGCATCTGGGTGCGCCATCGCAGGGTAGGAGGCTCGCCTTCGAGCAGGATCAGGGATGCAGCGCGCCCGGGGTAGTGGACGGCGAAGTCGACAATCACGCTGGCTCCGTACGAGTTACCTACCAGGTGCACTGCGTCGGTGATGCCCGCGGCGGCAAGGATATCGGCGAGGTCGGCGCTCGCCTGTTGCAAAGTGAGCGTTCGCGGCAAGTAGCCCGTGCGCCCATGAGCGCGCCGGTCGTACATGAGGTTGGTGGTGCCTATGCACGCAAGTGGCCAGTGCAGCGAAAGGTAGAAACTGGCAAAACTGTCCGCGACGGCGCCGTGCACCATGACCACCACGGGGCGGCCGGATTCGGGCTTGGTGCGTTCGCCGGTGTTGTCGGCAATGATTACATGGTGCTCAATACCTTGTGCCTTGACATACATGGTCAGGCCCCGGCTGCGCGAATTGCCGAGGCCACGTAACGCGCAATGTCGCCGAGCGAGAAGCGCGCGATGGCATCGAATTCGAGGCGTGAACAATGCTCGGCAAGGTTCACCCGCGCGTCGTAACGCGTCCATAGCTCTGCGGAAAGTTGTGCCAGGTCGATGCTGTCCAGCCCAAGGCCATCCTGCAGCTCCAGATTGGGATCAATCGGTATGTCGATGTCATAGTCGGCGGTAAGTTCACGCAGGATCACCACGACGGTCTCGAGCGCCGCCATTTCGTCGATCGACAAAGTGAGTGGAGTGGTCATGGTTTTGGTCCTTGAAGAGATGGCTGATGCTCGAAGGATGTCAAGAGACGGCAAGTGCGCGCGGGTGTGGGGCTAGCGCGAAAGGATCGACGCCGACATGAGTTGTCCAAAGCGCCAGGAGAGCGCGTTGCAGGCTTTCAAGGCCGGGGCGCGAATGGTGTGCAGCGGGCACGGCGACATGTGGCATTCCGTCGAGAGTGTCGGCCACCATGGCGCACAGTGCGCCGCTGCCCAATTCGACAAAAACGCGGTAGTCATCTGCGTGCATGGCACGGACAAGCCTGAGAAAATTCACCGGTTCGACGAAATGCCGGCGAAGCAGTTGCGAGCAGCCGGATCTTTCGGCGGGAAATGGTGTTGCGGAAACGCACGACCACACTTCAGAGTTGGGTGGCCGGGCCTCCAGCTCGAGGAAACCAAGCATGGCATCTACGTGCGGCGCAAACGCCGGCACATGGAATCCGGAACGTACGGCCAGTTCCTGGGTGATTACACCTTTCGACTGGAGTATTTCCCGAAGGCGCCCGATGTCCTCGATGGGCCCACAAGCGACCGATTGCGAAGGGGAGTTCTCGTGCGAAACGGCAACATCCGCCATGCGTTGCGTGGTCGCAAGGATCTCGCGCAGGACATTGGCATTGATGGCTGCTGCGAGGTAGACAAGATTGGGCAGCGGTAGCCCGGCACGGCGATAGTCGAGCAGTGGCGCAACGTTGACGAACCCACCGGTAACGGTAAGCGCAGCCCATTCACCACAGCTGAGCCCGGCCCTTCCGTCCGGACGAACACCCAACTGACGCATGGCGTGGTCCAGCAGGATGCCGCTTTCCATCGATTGGCGCGACCTTGCCAGCGTGTCGCCAGGGTCGATGCCTGGCTGCGGTGGCGGCGGACCGGCGAAATGACGTGACACGTCATCCAGGTTCGGCAGCGGACGATTGTCCACGCCGGGGAAGAGGAAGGCGCATTTGCCGCTTGCGATGTGCTTGCCGCGAGGTTGGAACCAGATGCCGCGCGGGCCGGCATGGGGCACGCCTCGGGCGACGATGCGCGATGCCACCGCCAGGCGCTCTGGTGTTGGATCGACCAGCGCCAGTCGATGTTCCCCCAGGGGAGTGTCCAGCGATGGCCCCTGGAGGACGCATCGGGCGAGTGTCCCGATGTCGTCCGCCGCATGGAGCGAGAATGCTGGCGCATTGAATCCGGACGCGTGTCCGGGCGAGGGTGAAGCAGGTGCACGGGGCGCGGAATGAATGCTCATGTGTGTCGATCGAATACGTCGTTACTCGACGCACTGACACGTTATCGACGCAGGTGCACTTGCTCCATAAGCCCCGGCAAGTACGTCCGGTGAGCGTCTCACTTTCCCGAGGGTAGGATTTTCCGACGCATCGCGAGGGCGCTCGCCGCGTGTATCGGCTACGCGGTACTGGCCGCTGCGTAGCGCCACCCGTCGATTTCCAGAAGCAGGTCAGCTCTGCAGATGTCGCCGTGCAACAGCAGCAACGGCACACCTGGCAATCGCCTGAGGAGTGCCTGGTGAATGAGCGCAGCATGTTCGCCATGGCGAACATACACTTTCAACGGACTGCGGCTGTCGAAGCCCTCGGGCAATCCGCCGCTGGCGAGCAGGGCATCGAGATTGCGCAGGGTTTCATCCAGTTGGGCCAGCACTTCGCCTTCATGCGCAGTGGCGTGGCCGATCACCGATGCAGTGCCGGAAATCGCCAGGGCATCGCCGGTACAAAGCACGGTGGCGCGGCTGAAGGTCGGCGGCGTGCGACCATACTGGCGGGGATACTCCCAGGCACTGACCTGCCGCGGGTTCTCCACCCGGCGCCCGGGAGAGGGCCCGGCCAGCAGGTACACCTGCAACAGGTGCTCACCGGCGTGGTGGCCGATCGCCGTCGCCGCCGGGAAACCGCTGGCGAACCAGTCGCCCATGCCTTCCGCGCGGCCATGGCAGAAATGCTTGTAGCGTTCGTCGTCGCCCTCGCCGCGGTTGATCCCGCCCAGGTAGTTCCACAGCCGCTGCACATGGCGCTCGGGCTGCTGGCCAAGGAACCGGGAAAGCGTGCCATAGGCATGCCGTGCCGCACCTTCCGGACCACCCTGGATACGTTCGTCTGCTTCCAGCGCACAGAACAGCCAGCCGCCGCCCCGCGACCAGCGCAAGTCGCCTTCACGGCCCGAGGTGACTTCGCCATCGACGGTCCATATCTCGGTGGCGTCGCCGGCGAGCGGCGCCAGGGCGACGTCCAGTACCCGCGCATCTTCTTGCGCACAGGGGGCGCCGTGGAAACGGAAAGCCGCCAGCACATTGGCGGCGAGGGTAGGGGAAGATTGATAGGAAACCTGTGGTGCCCGCGATGCAGTTAACTGATTCGCGTGCAGTTTTTCACAACCCTGAACCATGGTTCGATCCGGCTTCATCCAGTCGCTATGGTACACTCCGCGACCGCTGCCGCCGGGGGGGGCAGGATTTCATGGGTATCGGAAGGAAGCATGGCAGAGCAGACGGCAGCGCAGAGCGAATTGGCCACCCTGGTAGTGACCAGTCTCAACCTGGAAGACACCCAACCGGACCAGATCGATCCGGACGCTCCCCTGTTTGGCGGCGACCTGGGCCTGGACTCCATCGACGCGCTGGAAATCGCCCTGGCCGTATCGAAGCGCTATGGATTCCAGCTGCGCTCGGACAACCCGGACAACAAGCGCATCTTCACCAGCCTGCGCACCCTGTCCGAGCATATCGAACAGCATCGCGCCAGCTGAACCGATGCCACCGGTGGGCGCCCGGCATGCCGGCCCGCGCCTTAACATGGACGTGCCGATGAATCCGACCCAGACCACCCGCCATGGCTCCCGCCGTTTGATGCTGCCCCTCGTGGTGGCTTATCCGGTGCTGGCCATCTCCGGCGCGGTATGGCACCGCCCGGCCCTGTCGCTGGCGGCACTGTTGGTACTGCTCACCGTCATCGCGTTGCCGATGCTCGGCGCGGGCAAGCGGCGCGCCTGGGCGGCGTGGCTTGTCGGCGCTGCGGTGATCATCGGCACCGGTGTGCTTGGGGTGGGCCCGATCCTTCTTTCGTGCGTACCTGTATTGATCAACCTGGCCCTGTCCTGGGTGTTCGGGCGTACCCTGCTGGCTGGCCGCATTCCTTTGATCGCCCGGATCATTGCATCGGTGGAAAGCCCGGCACGACTGGAAGAGCCGGGTATCGCACCCTACGCGCGTAACCTCACGCGATTCTGGGCCTGTTTCCTGGCGATCCAGGCCATGCTGCTGGCGGTTCTGCTGGGTTGCGCCGTACCCGGCGGCATTCTTTTCGACCTGGGTATTACCCCGCCCTTCGCTGTGCCGGCTGCCTGGGCCATGGGCTACGCCCATGCGGGCGCCTACGTGATGATCGCCGTCACGTTTGCAGCCGAACACGTGTTCCGCCAGTACCACCTGCGCCATGTATCGCATCCGGGTTTTCGCGAGTTGGTGATGAAGGTAGCGGTACGCTGGCCCAAACTCGTTCGCGGACAGGGGCTGGATCATTGAACCCGGTACACGCGTTCACCATCGACGCCGGCCATCCGGCGTTTGCCGGGCATTTCCCCGGTCATCCGATCGCGCCGGGTGTGTTGCTTCTGCAGCACGTGGCCGACGCGCTGCGCGCCGTCGCCGGCGAACGCATGACGGGTGTCCCGGAAGCGAAGTTCATCCAGCCTCTTCTGCCGGGTGAATCAGCCTCGGTAACGCTCGCAGGCGGCGAGGGCCGCTGGAAATTCACGGTGGCCCGCGGCAGCGATGTGCTGGTCCGTGGCAGCGTTACCGGAAGCGCGGCATGAGCGCGCAATGGCGTGAGCAGCGCGAGGGCGGTGGTCGCTTCGCGCTATGGCTGATCCGTTTCATCTCGCTGCATTTCGGGCGGGGTTTCGGCCGCATCTGGCTACATCCGATCGCGATCTACTACTTCCTTCGCCGCGGACCCGAGCGCCGCGCCTCGCGCCAGTACCTGGAGCGCGTCACCGGTATGCCGGTCAGCCACGCCCAGGTCATCCACCACATTCATTGTTTTGCGGCCACGCTGCTGGATCGAATCTTCCTGCTGGCCCATGGCGATCGCGATTTCGACATCGAAGTCGAGGGCCTGGCCCTGCTGGACCAGACCTTAGCCAAAGGCAACGGCGTGCTGTTGGTCGGTTCGCACCAGGGCAGCTTCGAGGCCTTGCGCGCGATCAGCCAGCGCCGGCCCGACGTGCCGTTGCGCGTGGTGCTGGACAAGCAAAAAACACCGGCGATGACGCAACTTCTCGAGGCGCTGGCACCCCAGGTGGGCGCCAGGGTCATCGATGCTTCGCGCGACGGAACCTCGATCGCCCTGGCCATGGCCGAGGCAACCTCCAAGGGCGAGATGGTGGCCTTGCTGGCCGACCGTGCCCGCCCCGGTGAACACTGCCGGCACGTTGAATTCCTTGGCCGGCGCGCGCCGTTCCCGGTGGGCCCCTGGCTGATGGCGTCGGTGCTGCAGGTGCCGGTGGTACTGTGCTTCGGCCTGTACATGGGTGGCAACCGCTACAAGCTCATCTTCGAGACCATGGCCGACCGCGTGCAGATCCCTCGCGCCGGTCGCGCCCGGGCCCTCGACCAGCTGATTTCCCGCTACGCGCAGCGATTGGAGCACTATGCCCATGTGGCGCCTTACAACTGGTTCAACTTCTACGATTTCTGGCATGACGATGGCCCTCATGCTGGCATGGACCACATCCAGCCCAGCAGCGCCGGCGCATGATGCGAATGCGTTGATCGCATCGCTGGGCCGTCCGGCACCGGCGCGCACGAGTTTCGCCGAGGCGCGTTTTTCCAGCGTGTTGGATAAGCCCCTGGTGTCGTCGGGCGAACTGGCCTGGCTGGGCCAGGACAAGCTCGAGCGGCGCGTGGATGCCCCGCGCAAGGAAACGGCGACCATCGCCGATGATAAGGTCACGCAGACCCGCGAAGGCAAGAGCCCGCGAAGCTTTTCGCTGTCCCGCGCACCGCAGCTGAAGGTGTTGCTCGACAGTTTCGTCGCCTTGCTCGGTGGCGATGCATCACGCCTGGCCGAGGCTTTCACCGTTCAGCTCAACCGCGATGGCGAACACTGGTCGCTGGCACTCACGCCCACCGATGCCAAGGTCGCGAAGCAGATTTCCCGCATCGTGGTGGATGGCCTTGGCAACGAGCCGCGCTGCATGCGCATGGAAGAAGGCGATGGCGACGTGGCCATCGACCTGCTCGGTCCACTGGCAGCGAAGATGCCCGCCGAACCCACGCGCGATGGCCTGGTGGCTTTATGCGCCGGCACCGCGCCGTGATGGTCAACGTGGCCGCATGAGGTTCGCACCGCGCGCCGCCCTGCTGGCCGCCTGGCTGGTTTGCCTGGGCCTGCTGTATGTGTTGATTACGCACACCCTGGTGGTGGGCACGGACTTGCGCAGCTTCATGCCGGCGCCGACCACACCTGACCAGAAGCTCTTGATGGACCAGGTGGGCGAGGGCCCGGGATCGCGCCTGCTGCTCGTTGCCATCGATGGCGTCCCGGCGTCGCAGCTGGCGTCGCTCAGCCATGGCCTGGCGGCAAGTTTGCGCAAGCAGCCGGCTTACCCCCAGGTGGTCAACGGCGACTTCGATCTGGCTGCGCTCGACAACCGGTTCTTGTTCTACCGGTATTTGCTCTCGCCCACGCTCGACACCACGGCGATGGACGCGCCTTTCCTTTCCGATCAACTACAGCAGCGGCTGGACGACATGGCCTCGCCGGCGGCGTCGATGCTCAAGTCGTTGCTTCCGCGCGATCCCACCCTGGAACTGTTGAAGCTCGCCGAACGGTGGACGCCGGCGAAGTCACCACAGGTGAAGGACGGCGTGTGGTTTTCCAGCAAGGGAGAAGCGCTGTTGCTGGTGCAGACCCAGGCGGCGGGGTTTGATCCGGAAGCACAGGAGGCGGCCATCAACGGCATTCGCTCGGCATTCGCAGCCCTGCCGGGCAGCCAGGGCGCGCACCTGCTGTTGAGCGGTCCGGGCTATTTCAGCGTGGTGGTGAACGCGCAGACGCGCCACGAAGCCGATGTCATCGGCCGCATTTCCACCATCGGCTTCATCGTGTTGTTGCTTGTTGCATACCGCAGCGTCACTTCGCTGTTGTTCGGCGCCTTGCCCGTGGCCACCGGTGGCCTGGCCGGCATCGCGGTAATGGCGCTTTGCTTTCGCGAAGTCCACGGCATCACGCTTGCCTTTGGCTTCACCTTGCTGGGTGTGGCACAGGAATATCCGATCCGGCTGCTTAGCCATCGGCGGGCCGGCGAAACAGCGCTGGCCAGCGTGCGTGGCCTGTGGCCGCTCTTGATGACGGCGATCGCCTCGGCGTGCATTGCGTATCTTGCTTTCTATGCCTCGGGTGTGGGCGGGCTCCAGCAGTTGGCGGTGTTCACCATCACCGGCCTGCTGGCCGCGGGCCTTGCCACGCGCTATCTGTTGCCGCACCTTCTGCCCGAACGTGCGCGTGACATTGCCACCACACCCGGCCTGGCCCGCCTGCGCACCTTCTTCGACGAACTGCCACGTCCGCGCTGGCTGCCGGTGCCGATCGCCCTTGCCGCGGCGGCGATGTTGTATTTCGCGCCGGGTTCATTCTGGGAAAACAACCTCGCTGCGTTGACGCCGCTGCCCACCGACATGCTGATGACTGACGCCCGGTTACGCGGCGAGCTAGGCGCACCCGACGTGCGCTACCTGCTGGTGCTGCAGGCCCACGACGCCGACGGCGTGCTTGCGCTCTCCGAACGCATCGAGCCCGATATCGACAGGCTCCTGGCCGGCAAGGCGCTGGACAGCGTGGAGCTGCCTTCGCGTTACCTGCCCAGCGCGGCCACGCAGAAGGCGCGCCAGGCGAAGCTGCCGGACACGCAGGCTTTGCAGAAGATGTTGGCCAGCGCGCTGCAGGACACGCCGTTCAAGAAGGACTTGTTCGCCCCGTTCGTGGCGGATGTCGCAGCCGCACGCAGTGCACCGGTGCTTACCCCGGAACGCTTCGCCTCCTCGCCGTTGGGCCAGCGGCTCTCGGCGATGCTGGTGAACCGTGGCGATCATTGGGTGGGCCTGGCTACATTGTCCGGTGTGCACGATGCTGCCGCCTTCGCGCCCCTGGCCGCCAAAACGGGTGGCGCGGTACGCCTGCTGGATCTGAAGCAAGCCTCCGAATCCCTGGTCGCCGAATACCGCACGCGCATCCTCAAGGCGCTGGCCGTGGCCACCTTGTTGTTGATCGCCACGATTGCCTTTGCCCTGCGCAGCTTCCGCCGTGCCTGGCACGTGTTGGCACCGATGACGCTTGCTACCTTCATGGTGCTGGCGGTAGAGCGCGTGGCAGGCATCCCGCTATCGCTGTTCCACCTGGTGTCGCTGATCCTGGCAGGTGGCCTGGGACTGCACTACGCGTTGTTCTTCGAACGGGATACCGGTGATCCCGACGAGCAGCGGCGCACGCTGCACGCCACTATCGTCTGCGTACTTTCAGCGTTGCTGGTGTTCGGCATGCTGGCGTGGTCATCGATCCCGGTGCTGCGCGCCATCGGCCTCACGGTGAGCCTGGGCGTGGCCTTCCATTTCTGTATTTCCATCCTGATGGCGCCGCATGCTTCGAAAGAGTGAATTCGCCGGGCTCATTCCCCACGCAGGGGCCATGAACCTGCTCGATGCCGTGGTCGCCTTCGACCACGACAGTATCCACGCACGTAGCGAAAGCCATGCCCTGGCCGATCATCCGCTTCGCGAACCACGTGGCTTGCACGCGGTGAACCTGGCCGAGTACGGCGCCCAGGCCATGGCGGTACACGGTGGTTTGAAGGCGACGCCCGGTGCACCGGTAAAACCCGGCCGGCTGGTGAGCCTGCGCGATGTTCGCCTGGCCGTGGAATATGTCGACCCCGATGCCGGCGCGCTGGATGTCCACGCCCGTTGCATCGCGGCGGACGACGGCGGTGCGCAGTATGAATTCCGCGTCGAGCAAGGCGGCCAGCTGCTTGCCAGCGGACGTGCGGCGGTGATTCATCCGCCGCAGGGAAGCGCCCCGTTACGCCACGCGTGTGAATAACGCAGGCGCAGGCGCCGGTACCGGGGTTACGCCATCGGCAAGGTCGGGGTCGTCCTCGGCCGCGCGGGCCACGATGCCGCCGGCGAGTGATTCGAGCAGGGCGATGTTCGCGCGCAGGCGCTGGACGAGGTCGTCATGCGAGAGCTCATCGTGCAGGCCGTTGTTCATCTGCTGGAACCAGTCCAGTTCACCCTGGTCAAGCATCACGCCGGTATTCCGCTGCCGCGATACCGCGTGCCAGCGGCGGAAAAACGCCTGCATCGCGATATTGAGTTCGCGCGCACGCTCAAGCTCCGATCCAAGCGCGGCAAAAAGCGCAGCATCGCCCAGCCGTTGCTGGAACATCAGCTGGCACAGCACGCCCCAGTAGTAGGCGTAGTCCCAGACAACCTTGATCGGCATTACTTCCGGATCGCCGAAAAGCGGGTACTGGCCGCGGTACATCTGCAAGGTGTTCTCGTAGAACGAGAAGAACAGCCGCTCGTACAGGCGCGCCCACGGTGCCACCGGCTCGCCGGCCAGGTCGTGCCCCACCAGCATAGTGATGTAGGTATTGGCGATGGCGATGAAATCGCTGCCCGGGGAATAGAACGGGTCGAGGAACGCGCCGGCCTCGCCGGTGAGCGCCCAGCGGTCGGCTGAGAACATCCGGGTACTGGTGTAGGAATAATTCCGCAGGAAGGCGAAATCGAGCAGGTCGTCCCGGCGCTTCTCAAGATCGCGCGCCACCAGCGGCTGGTGCTTGTGTATCCATTGCATGGCCTTGTCGAAGGTGCGCATGTCTTCGATCGGATGCATGTCCGCATCGGCCACGATACCCACCGAATGCGCGCCCGACGACAGCGGGATCAACCAAAGCCAGTAGCCCGGCCCGCACAGGTGGTTGGTGGAGCGCCAGCGCTCCGGCGGCACGCAACGGTTCTGCCAGTCGGCATCGTTGCACCAGCCATCGATATCCATGCGGCCTTCCATGCGGAACCAGACCGCATTGGCGTGATGGCCGTTGTCGCGGGTAAGGTCGAACTTGCGGCGGATAAGCCCTGCGCGGCCCGAGGCATCGATCAGCCAGCGCGCCTGGGCCTCGTGCTCACCACCGGCACCGGTATAGCGCAACGTATGCGCGGCACCACCCTGGACGATCTGGAACGAACGCACGACGGCGCCGCCACGCAACTCGATGCCGCGGCGTCCGGCTTCTTCGGCCAGGTAATTTTCAAGGACGCCGCGGTCGAGCTGGTAACTGGGCGTGGGGAAAACGCGGCGCACGCCGGACTCCGTGACATTGGCCAGGTCATCCTTGCCGTCGGAGAAGAAGAAGCGAAAACCGAACTTGCGGATGTGGTCGCTTTCCAGGTGCTCGCGCAGGCCCAGCGTGTGGCCGAAGTAGTGGGCGGCGATTTCCACCGTAGACTCGCCCACCTTGTGCGCGGCCAGGGGTACCGGGTGCCGGTTGCGTTCGATCACCAGGATGGACAGGTCAGGGAAACGGCCCTTCAGTTGCATGGCAAGTGTGAGACCGGCCAGGCCCCCGCCCATGATCACCACATCGTGCGAGCTTGCCGTCATGCCCTGCTCCTCGTTGGCGCCAGCTGATTGTGCACGTTCTTGCGAATGGGCGCGTGCAGGGCGGCCGGGGCATGGGCTCGCCGTTCAGGCGAGGGGAGGGTCCACCACCACCGGCAGGGTCGCCCGCGACTTCCGGTAGCTCCGGATGAAGTTCCCATAATGGTAAGCACGTCCGATCGTATATAGGGTGATACGGGTGACGTCGTGCACGGGGCGAAAATGGCTGTGGCGGAAGCCGCCCTGATAGCGTGAGGCGATCGGGACGGAGACCACGCGAACGCCTAGTTCGCGTGACGCCTTGATCAACAGGGCGGCCTCGAACACGAAGTGCTCCGCCCCGATCTCGACCAGGTCGATCACTTTGCGCGGATAGAAGCGCTGCCCGCTCTGGGTGTCGGCGATCGGCTGCGCGCAGGCGCACGAGATGCCCCAGTCGGCGATGGCATTGGCACGGCGGCGACCCGGTGGTTGCTGGGCTTTGTCCAGCAGCCGGGCGCCGATCACGATGTGCCCCGGGTAGGCGCGGGCGGCGGCAAGCAGGCGCGGCACGTCGGCGGCCGAATGCTGGCCGTCGCCATCCATGGTGACCACCGCATCGAAGCCCTGGCGAAGCACCTCGCGGAATCCCGTGCGCAAGGCCTCGCCCTTGCCGCGGCGGGTGTCGTGGCGCAGCAGGGTCACGGGCATCGTGGCGACGACATCGGCGGTGGCATCATCGGAGCCGTCGTCCACCACGATCACGGGCAGGCCAAGCGCAATCGCTTCCCCGACCACCGCGGTAATGGCCTTTTCCTCGTTGAGGCATGGGATGAGGACGCAGCAGCTCAAGTAAGCGTTTCTCCACGGACGTGCAGCGCCATGCCGGCGGAAGCGGCAAGCACCACGTCGGCACCGGCGCCATGCGCCAGCGCTTCGAGCAACGGCAGGCCCGCAGCGGATGGATTGGCCGTTGTCCAGGCATGCAGTCGATCGTCGCGTGCCCTGGTCACCGTGGTGATCGGCGCGGTGGCGATCACCAGGCGCGCCATGCTCCGGGGCGTGCGCGAAGGCGAGAGCACCAACGCGGTAGCGAAGGGCAGGGTCACCTGTGTCATCGACAGCAGTGGTCCATGGCCTTGGGTATCGAAGGCGGCCAGCAACACCGGGTGGTCATCGGCGACGGCTTGCGCTGCCGCCTCCAGCAGCCCCGCACCGAAGCTGGCATCGCCGGCGGAGATGGCGCTGCATGCCGCATGGCACACCGTGGCGATGGTCCAGTAGCCGGCCGGTGCGTTGTGTACCGAATTGTGGAACCGGGTGGGTGACAGGCCAGCCGGCGATTGGGCAAGCGTCGCGCACATGTAATCGGTGATGGCCTGGTCGCCGTGGGCGGAACTGAACACGCTGGCCAGGTTGGCCGGGTCCAGCCCGCTGGCCGATACAGCCTGGCCTGCGACTGCAGCGGCCAGCAGCACGCTATCGGGCGCGCGCCGCCGCTCGTTGGCCGGCAGTACGTCTGCACGCGGCTTGCCGGGTTCGGCATCCGGTTGCGCGCCGTCAAGCCAGGGTTTGAAATCCGCCCAGGTCGCCACCGCCGGCGCCCAAAGGCCGACGCCCTGGATGAAAACTTCCAGTGGCCGCATCAGTCGTGGTCGCCCGCGACGAATGCCAGGCAGGCGTTGTTGCCGCCGAAGCCAAAGGAATTGGACAGTGCCACGCGCACTGGTTGCCGCTCGTTGTGCCACGCCATCTGCGGCCCACAGGCCGGATCAGGCTGGCTGGCATTGAGGTTGCCGGGCACGAAGCCATCGCGAATGGCCAGCAACGCATAGGCTGCCTCGACAATGCCGGCGGCGCCCAGCGTGTGGCCGGTGAAGCCCTTGGTGGAACTGGCCCGCGTTTGCGCACTGAAACTGCGTGCAACCAGTGCGGCTTCCACTTCGTCGTTCTTCAGGCTCGCCGTGCCATGCAGGTTGATGTAGTCCACTTCGGCGGCGTCAAGGCCCGCGCGGGCCAGTGCGTCGCGTAGCGCCAATTCCGCGCCCAGGCCTTCCGGATGGGGCGTGGACATGTGGTGGGCGTCGCTGGATTCGCCGTAGCCGGCCAGCCGTGGTGCGCCGGGCGCAAGCTCGCGCCGTTCGAGCAGGGCGAAGCCGCCGGCCTCGCCAATCGAGATCCCACCGCGGGTAGCGTCGAACGGCCGGCACGGTTCATTCGATACCAGTTCCAGCGAGTTGAAGCCGAAGAGGACGCTTTCGCACAGGGTGTCCACCCCGCCGACCACGGCGGCGTCCACCACGCCAAGGCGGATCAACCGCTCGGCTGCGGCGAACACCTTGGCGCTGGAGGAGCACGCCGTGGCGATGGTGAGCGCCGGGCCGTCCAGCCCCAGTGCCGCCTGTACGAAACCGGTGAGGGAATTGGGCTGATGGACGTCGCGGCGCCGCAGGGCCTGTGGAAACGCGCCGTTTTCGGTGAGCGTTCGATAGGCATGCTCGGTGGCGCCGATGCTGGCGGTGGAGGTACCCATCACCACGGCCACGCGGTCGCTGCCATGGCGCCGGGCCGCCTCGCGCGCGGCGTCGGCAAAGCCGTCCTGGTTCATCGCCAGCCACGCCAGGCGATTGTTGCGGCACTCCCACCCGGCGGCATCGGCCGGCAGGGCAGCATCTTCCAGGCCGTCGACCCGGCCGATCCAGGTATCGAGCGGGGCCTGGCTGAAATCATTGCGGCGCAGGCCGCTGCGCGATGCGGCCAGGCCATCGGATTGGGCCTTCAGGCCCGGTCCAAGCGCGGTGGTGGCGGTAAAGGCGGTAATGGCCAGGGGAAGCATGGGTTCGGGCATCGTTCCAGCGTAGCGTTGGGTGAAATTATTTCCTAGGTCAGGTACGCCGCGTGAACGCCGTTGAGGCATGCTTGGCGGCGCCCATGGCCCATCGTTCTTCCCTGCTGAAACCTTTCCGCCGCGGCGTCTGGCGTTACCTGGGCGACGTGGACGTACTCCATGGCGCCGCGGTGACGCTGGTGGCCCTGGCGGGCACCGGTGGCCTGCTGTACGTGGGCTACCTGCTTCACGTGGCGCGCGTGGCGCTGCGCAGTCCACGGGAACCTACCCGGCGGCTGGCGGTGCTGGTCTTTGGCCGCATGTTGGTGGGCAATCGCCCTGAGCATGATTACCGTCAGCGCCTGGCGCGTGGCCTGCTGCTTGCGCAACGGGGGCTGGCCGAGCGGGTGATGTTGCTGGGCGGGCGCAGCGGTGGCGGCACGGTAACCGAAGCCGCCGCCGGCGAGCGCTGGTTGCGCGATGAAGGGTTCCCGGCCATGGTGCCGATGCAGCTGGAACAGGCCTCGATCGATTCGCTGGAAAATCTCCGCCACGCACGCAGCCTGCTGGCACGGGACGCCGGGGATCTGCCGCCGGTATGCCTGGTCACCAGCCGTTACCACCTGGCGCGCTGCCAGCTGCTGGCACGCAGGCTCGGCTTCGAGGTGGAAACGGTGGGCGCCGAGGCCACCTTGCCCCGCGATATCCGCTACCTGCGCCGGATCTTCCTGGAGGCCGGATACCTGATGTGGATCGACGTCGCCGTGCGCTGGGCGCGGCTGATCGGCCATCGGCGCATGGCCGACCGCGTCAGCTGACACGCGGGGCAGGTGTCATGCTTGGGTGAGGCCCTGGCCCCGGGTTGCTATCCTCCGGTGTTCCATCATCAGCACCGGCACCGCCATGAGCCACCAGGCCGATCTTGTCGAGACCTTCCTGCGCGACCTTCAAGACCGCATCTGCTCGGCCGTCGAAGGCCTCGACGGCCACGCGCGATTCACCGAGGACGCCTGGACCCGCTCGGCCGGCGGCGGTGGCCGCACCCGCGTGCTGCGCGATGGCGCAGTGTTCGAGCAGGCCGGCGTGAATTTCTCGCGTGTGCATGGCGACAAACTGCCGCCCGCCGCCACGGCGCACCGGCCGGAACTGGCCGGCGGCAGTTTCATCGCCACCGGCGTGTCGCTGGTGCTTCATCCAAACAACCCCCACGTGCCCACCACGCATGCCAATGTGCGTTATTTCGAAGCCCGCAAGGAAGGCGTGGAACCGGTGTGGTGGTTCGGCGGCGGCTTCGACCTCACGCCGTTCTATCCGGTGGATGAAGACGTCATCCACTGGCATCGCACCGCACGCGACCTGTGCGCGCCCTTTGGCGACGACGTTTACGCACGCTACAAAGCCTGGTGCGATGAATACTTCTACCTGCGCCACCGGCAGGAAACACGCGGCGTGGGCGGACTGTTCTTCGACGATCTCAACGAAGGCGGCTTCGAGCGCTGCTTTGGCTTCACCCAGGCGGTAGGCAATGGATTCCTCGATGCCTATGCGCCCATCGTCGAACGTCGCCGCGATACCCCCCATGGCGAACGCGAGCGGGAATTCCAGCTGTACCGGCGTGGCCGCTACGTAGAGTTCAACCTGGTGTGGGACCGCGGCACACTGTTCGGTTTGCAGTCGGGCGGGCGCACGGAGTCGATCCTGATGAGCCTGCCGCCCCGCGTGCGCTTTGAGTATGGCTATGAGCCCGAGCCAGGCAGCGCCGAAGCGCGCCTGGCCGGGTATCTCAAGCCGCGCGACTGGATCTAGCGTTTACGGCGTGTCGCCGGAGAACTTCTGCACCGTGGCTCCCTTCACCGGGCCGATCGTGGCGCGGTCGCTCACGTGCAGTTCCACTTCGCGTTCGAAGTCGAGCGGACCGCTGACGGTAGCTCCCGGGCCGATCACGATCTTCGGCACCTTGTTGTTGCCGCTGAAGTTCAGGCCACTGGGTTTCTGCACATGGATGCCGCCTTCCACCTTCGACGAACCGCTGATGGTGATGTCGGCCGCCGTGGTCTCGATGCCGCCACCAACGTGGGCGTTGTCCAGGGTGATGTCGCCGTTGACGTTGGAAAGCTTGCCCTTGATGCCAGCACCGTTGGCAAGCCGGATGCCGCCGTTGACGGCGTTGACCTCGCCACTTACCGCCGCCTTGACACCCAGGGTGACCGAGCCGTTGACGGTATCCAGTTCCGTGGCCTGGGCACCGTCGCCCAGGGTGATGCCGCCATTGACGGTGTTGGCTTCCTTCACCTGGGCGTTGTCGGCGATGTGGACCGCGCCGTTCACCGTGCTTACGTCGGTGGCCGGCTGGCCGGCCGCGACCGATACCGAGCCATTTACCTTGTCCGTGTCGCTACCGCCGGCACAGGCGGTGCACGAAAGGGCTACGCCCATGGCCAGGACTATAAGGCTGCGCTTCATGTTTGTTTCCCTTTTCTGGTCTGGTGTAGGCATAGGATGCCTCCGGAATGCCCCGCGTTTAGTGTGACTCATGGCAGGGGAGCGGAATTGACCTAAGGCCCGGCCCGCTCCACCATCGACTTCTTTAGCCTCGAGGCACCGGAAGATCATGCACAAGCTTGTCCTCATCCGCCATGGCCAGTCGCAATGGAACCTGGAGAACCGCTTCAGTGGCTGGGCCGATGTCGACCTGAGCGAGCAGGGCATCGAAGAGGCCGTCGAGGCGGGGCGCCTGTTGATGGACGCAGGATTTTCCTTCGATATCGCCCATACTTCGGTGTTGAAGCGTGCCGTGCGTACCCTGTGGCACGTACAGGACACCATGGACCAGATGTGGTTGCCGGTCGTGACCGACTGGCGCCTCAACGAGCGCCACTACGGTGCACTCACCGGCCTGAACAAGTCCGAGACGGCAAGTAAATACGGCGAGGAACAAGTTCACATCTGGCGCCGCAGCTACGATATCCCGCCTCCGGCACTGGAAAAGAGCACCGAGATCGACGACCCGCGTTACGCGAAGCTCGCCCCCGGCCAGGTGCCCCTGACCGAATGCCTGAAGGACACCGTGGCGCGTGTGCTGCCCTACTGGCATGAAGTGCTCAAGCCCGCCGTGGGCTCGGGCCAGCGCGTGGTGGTGTCGGCGCATGGCAATTCCATGCGGGCGCTGGTGAAGTACCTGGACAACATCCCCGATGATGAAATCGTGGGCGTGAACATCCCCAACGGCGTGCCGCTGGTGTACGAGTTCGATGCCGATATGAAACCGGTCAGGCACTACTACCTGGGCGACGCAGCTGCGATCGAGGCCAAGATGGCCGCCGTCGCGGCACAGGGCAAGGCCAAATGACAGCCGTCACCCCGATGTCATGGCGTTCGACCATGGTTCGGGTTGGGCCGGCGCCCTAAGCTGGCCCCACTTCAAAAAACGGTCCCGAGGCTTTCCCATGGCTGCTCCCATGAACCCGCAGTTGATCGGCATGCTCATTTCCGTCCCGTTGATGGCCTGGGGCGTCTACCGCCGCGTGCGCAGCAGCTTCGGCCCCCAGCCGATCCGCACCAAGCGGATGGTCGTGCGCATCGTGATCCTGTCGCTGGTCGTGGTGGGTTTCGCCATTCCGTCGCTCGTGGGGCCCCTGGCGAACGTTGCGCTGGTTGAAGGCCTGCTTGCCGGGCTGGTCGTCGGTGGCCTGGTGGGCTATGCCGGATTAAGGCTCACGCGATTTGAGACCACGCCTGAAGGCGACCGCTATGTGCCCAACCCATGGTTGGGCGCCGTGGTCACGGCGCTGTTCCTGGGACGTGTGGCCTACAGGTTCGTGGTGGCTTCCACCGGTGCCACCGCGGTAGCCGCCCAGGGTCATCCGGCCATTGGCAACAGCCCATTGACCCTGCTGGTGCTGGGCCTGACCTTCGGCTACTACATCTGTTACTACGCAGGCCTGCTGGTGCACCACCGTCGCTGGAAGGCGACGGCTCCGGCAGGTACGGTGGCGCTGGACTAGAGCGCGTCGCCGTCGAGCTCACCGGTGCGGATGCGCACCACCTGCTCCAGGGGGCTGACGAAGATCTTGCCGTCGCCGATCTTGCCGGTGCGCGCGGCGTTGCCGATGGCCTCCACCACGCGCTCCACCATGTCCTCCGTGACAGCCACTTCCAGCTTGATTTTCGGAAGAAAATCAACCACATACTCCGCGCCACGATAGAGCTCGGTGTGGCCTTTCTGGCGACCGAAGCCCTTCACTTCGGTGACGGTCACTCCTTGCACGCCCACCTCGGCCAGGGCCTCGCGGACGTCGTCCAGCTTGAAAGGCTTGATGATGGCGACGACCAGCTTCATGTCCTGCTCCGTGGGGTATGCGGCGGAGGGCCATTGTGCCATCCGGTTGGGATACCCTCCATGGCCTGACTCATCTTGTAGGAAAAACCCTACAAGAAGAGTCGGCATTACCTGATGGCCGGACTGCGGACGGCTTCCTAGACTGAACTTACGAATTCGGGGTGAATCCTCATGGATGTGCAAAGTATCGATCAGTTGGCCCAGCGCCTCGCATCGCTGGTCCCACCCGGTCTTGCTCAGGCACGCAACGACCTGGAGGTCAATTTCCGTGATGTCCTGGCACAGGGATTGCGCCGCCTCGACCTCGTTACCCGTGAAGAATTCGAAGTCCAGCTACAGCTGCTAGCGCGCACCCGCGCACGGATCGATGAGCTGGAGCAACGGATTGCGGACCTCGAAGCGTCCCAGGGCGCACGCGGGCATTAGTCAGCTCCCGGGAGCCGCCCCCGGTTTGTCACCCTCACCCCGAGATTGAAGAACCGGGGGCGGTTAGTTGGAAGTTGCTCGGAATCCGCCCGCGCTAAGGAAGGCGCCATGTTCAAAACCACACCCATTACCGGGTGCTCCATCCCATGACGCTCGCCGTGGCCTACAGCCGCGCGCAGGATGGCATCCTGGCCCCTGAGGTAACCGTCGAGGTTTTCCTGGGCGGCGGTCTGCCCGCGTTCTACATGGTCGGCATGGCCGAGACCGCCGTACGCGAGGCGCGCGACCGCGTCTGGGTGGCCCTGCGCAATACCGGCTTTGAAACCCCCAACGGCCGGGTCACCGTGAACCTTGCCCCGGCCGATCTTCCCAAGGAAGGCGGTCGCTTCGACCTGGCACTGGCCGTAGGCCTGCTCACCGCGGCACATCACCTGCCCGCCGAACGCGTGGCAGCATGCGAGTTCCTGGGCGAACTGGCGCTATCGGGCGAGCTGCGGCCGGTCGCCGGCCTGCTGCCCGCACTGTTGCAGGCGCGCGAATCGGGCCGCATCGCCATCGTGCCGCGTGCCAACGCCGGCGAAGCGGCCATGGTCGGCGGTATGCGCGTGCTGGTGGCCGATTCGCTGGGCGACGTTTGCGCCTGGCTCACCGAAACCGGTGATCTGGATTCGCCACCGGTGGTGGATGCCTCGGACGAACCCACGTATCCCGACCTCGGCGATGTCCGGGGCCAGTACCAGGCGCGGCGCGCACTGGAGATCGCCGCGGCCGGTGGCCACCACGTATTGCTGTCCGGGCCGCCCGGTACCGGCAAGACGATGCTGGCCGAACGCCTGCCAGGCCTTTTGCCATCGATGTCCGAAGACGAAGCCCTGGCTTCGTGCGCCGTACGCTCGGTCGGTCGCCAGTTGCCGCCACCGGTGTCGTGGCGCAGCCGACCGTTCCGTGCCCCGCATCATTCGGCATCCGCGGCGGCGCTGGTGGGTGGTGGTTCGCGTCCACGTCCAGGTGAAATATCGCTCGCCCACGAGGGTGTGTTGTTCCTGGATGAGTTGCCGGAGTTCCGCCGCAGCGTGCTCGAAGCCCTGCGTGAGCCGCTGGAATCCGGCCAGGTGGTGATATCGCGCGCCACCAGCCGCACCACCTTCCCCGCGCGCTTCCAGCTGGTAGCGGCGATGAACCCATGTCCCTGCGGCCACGCCGGCGATCCACGCGGCCGCTGCACCTGCACACCCGACCAGATCACCCGCTACCGCAGCAAGATCTCCGGCCCCTTGCTCGACCGCATCGACCTGCACGTTCCCGTGCCGCGCGTGCCGCTCAACGAACTGCGTGGCGAGCCCGGTCCCCACGACGAAAGCACGGCCACCGTGCGCGTGCGGGTAAGACGCGCGAGGGAAGCGGCGGTTACCCGCCAGGGATGCGCCAATGCCGCACTCGATGCACGCGGCGTGGAACGCCACTGCCCACTCCGGCCGACGGATCGCCAGTGGCTGGAAGCAGCGGTGGAACGCCTGGGCGGCTCGGCACGAGCCTTCCACCGCATCCTGCGCGTCGGCCGTACCATCGCCGACCTCGCGGAAGATCCGGCGTCGCCACCTGGCCGCATGCACCTGGCCGAGGCGTTGCAGTATCGGTCGTGACCTGAGTCTGGCCACGTCAGGGCATTGGCCGTGCCCATCCCTCATCCACGACTTACCGCGTCCCGTGCACGGCTAGCCGCAAATCAGTGGCGCCCGCGATGCCGGGCAGCCTTAATCGGGCACCACCCACTGTCGATGGAGTTGCGCCATGAGGTTGCTGTTATCCGTCCTGTTCGTTGCCCTGTCCTTTACCGCGACCGTTCACGCAAAGGATGTCCCCGTCGACACGCATGCTGCTGACCGCGCGCAGATACAGCAGGTCGTCGACAGCTTCAAAGCGGCCATCATCGCCAAGAATGGAAAAGCCATGAGTGGGATGTTCCTGTCCGGAGGTTCGTGGCTGATGGCCGTGGACAAGGCCTCGGTGGCGAAGATTCGCACCAGACATCCCGAAGCCAAACAGTTCGTGCCGGGCAGCTACGAAGAGTTCGCAGGCTTTGTCGGCAGCGCGCCCAGGCCGATCGAAGAGGTCTTCAGCAATGTAAGCATCCAGACCGACGGCATCGTCGGCACTGTCTACTTCGACTACCGGTTCCTGGTGGATGGCAAGGCCACCAACCATGGCGCGGAAACCTGGCAGCTGGTGCATACCGACGAGGGCTGGAAGATCAGCGCCATGCTGTACTCGGCCATCATGGATGACAAGGGCTGAGGTTCGATATACGGTGCCCGGGGCGTCCGGCAGCGGGGTCGGCGCTCAACGGGCATCACGATGACACACGCTTTGCTTCCTCGTCCGCCTGTCGGCCTGCCGCTGCGGGTTTCGCTGTTGGCAGCGCTGCCCGTCATGCTTTGCATGGCAGTGATGGCGCTGCCGGAGCTCGGCCAGGCGCACGCAGGCGCGTTCCGTGCCTTCTATGCTGTCTGTTATCTCTTCTGGGTAGTACCCATCGCCCTGCTACAACGCGCCATGTGGCGGCGCGGCGTGCCCGGGCTTTTGACCATCGTGGTGCTGCTACTGGCCACCTACGTGCCTTCGGTGATCAACAACGCCGTGGCACAGGCCGCGGCGGTACATTGGCGCCTGGTACCGGGCTACTCATTCGCCCGCATCTTCGCCGGACTCGACGGCTGCTGGCTGGCGCTCATCGTCTACTGTGCGATTCATGCGCTGCTGCACCAGTACGACGCACTGCAAAGGGCGCACCGCCGCGAAACGGAGGCCAAGGCCCTGGCTCGCGAAGCGGAACTGCGAGCGCTGCAGTACCAGATGCACCCGCACTTCCTGTTCAATACCCTTAACAGTATTTCCTCCATGGTCGTGGATGGCCGCGGTAGTGGCGCCACCCGCATGATCGCGCGCCTGGGTGATCTCCTGCGTGCCACGCTGGAACGCAGCGATGCGCGCGAGGTGACGCTCGCCGAGGAACTCTCGCTCACCGACCATTATCTGGACATTGAAAAAGTAAGGCTCGGCCGGCGCCTGCACGTCGACATACGCGTTGGCGCCGGAGTGCTGCAGGCCTGGGTGCCGCCCCTTCTGTTGCAACCACTGGTAGAAAACGCGATTCGCCACGGCATCGCACCAAGGGCAGCTGGCGGGACGGTGCGACTTCGCATCGAGAGCGAGGGCGGTGGTCTGGTGATCGAACTGCACAACGATGGCGTGGCAGATCCCGTCGGCGATCCTTCGCAACGTTCCACCCGCATCGGCCTGACCAACGTGCGGCAACGGCTGGAAGCGTTGTATCCAGGAAATCACACCGTGGATGTCGCCGTGGAAGCAGATGGCTCCTGCAGGGTGCGCCTGGCTTTGCCGCTTCGCCTGGCTGCCGCCGCCAAGCATTCCCCGCAGGTGGCCAGCCCGTGATGCGTGTGATGGTGGTGGATGACGAACCGCTCGCCCGCGATGGCGTGCGTGCCCGCCTGACCCGACACAAGGACATCTGCTGGGTCGGCGAAGCGGAGGAGGGCGAGGCGGCGGTACGGCTGATCGGGCAACATCGACCGGACCTCGTATTCATGGACGTGCAGATGCCTGGCATGAGCGGCATCGACGCCCTGCGCCAGATCCCGGTCGCCTCGCGCCCCCTCGCCATCCTGCTTACCGCTTACGAGAATTTCGCCGTGGCCGGGTTCGAGCTGCAGGCGCTGGACTACCTGCTCAAACCCATCGACGACGAGCGCTTTCGCGAAGCGCTGGACCGCGCGCGCATGGCCCTGAGTAACCGCGCCCGCGACGACATGGCCCAGGCGCCTCCAACCTGGGTAGAACGTTTCACGGTACGCGTCGGCCAACGCATCGCCGTAGTTGAAACCAACGACATCGACTGGATCGAAGCGAACGACGACTACGCCGGCCTACATGTGGGAACACGGGTATACCTGCTGCGTGAACCGCTGCATCAGCTGAGCCTTCGCCTGGATCCACGGCGGTTCGCGCGCATCCATCGCTCCACCATCGTGCGCATCGATCGCATCGCCGAGCTCGAGGCACTCTCCAACCGCGACTGCCTGCTTCGCCTGCGCGACGGCACGCCCTTGCGGGCGAGCCGCACCTACGTCGACCAATTGCGCGCCGCGCTGGCGGCGCACTGAGGCCAATCTCCGCCTTCGCGCCGGATAATCAGTCCTCGCGGGGCACCGACACCTTACCCGTCACGCGCGAGTGGCTGATATCTCCACTACCCTTGGAGTGCACGGTGAGGTCGCCACGCACGTTGTCGGCGTTGACGTCGCCTGAGCCGATGGAATCCACCTCGACATTGCCGCCGACATCGCGCATGTCCAGGTCGCCGGAGCCGACGGTGCCCACGCTTACCGGGCCACGGATACTGCGAAGCTTGCCATCGCCTGAGCCGACGGCATCGATTTTCACGCTACCGGCGCCTTCAACGGTCAGGTCGCCCGAGCCCACCGAAGCACTGACTGCGCCCGCCGTCTCGTAAAGCTTCGCATCGCCGGAGCCGACGTGGGCATCAAGGCTTGCCACCCCATGCGTCTCGCCATCGCCGCTACCCACTTCGAGTTGGACGGGCAGGTTGGCCGGCATCGCCACGTCCACCTTGAACGACTGGTAGGTGTAGCCGATGTGCCAATGGCTGCGATCGTCGCCCAGCCTCACCACCAGGGTATCGCCGTCGCGATGCTGGGTAATCACCAGTTCCGCCAGGGCGTCATCGCTGGATGCACATGCCTTGCCGCGTGCGGCCAGCGAGGTACCGCTGCCACTGGCATTGATTTTCAAGTCGTGGCTACCGGTCTCCAGGCGCACTGTGCGCACCCCGCGCAGGTCCGCGTCCAGGGAGCGGTCCGCCGACTTCGTGCATTGATCTGCGTGCGCCGCGGCGAAGGGGGCGAAGGCGAGGGCGAGCAGGGCGTACTTGCGCATGACGTGGGCTCCATAAGGAATAGGCGTGCCCCATAGGGATACCCGCCCGCCTGAGCGGCTGCAATGGCCCGGAAGTCCCCATGCCCAGTGGCAGGGCCTACCAACCCCGTGCCGGTTTCCGGCCATTGATGAAAAAGAATTTAGATCGATCCTATTGACGCCGGGCCTCGCAGGCCTATAATCCTGTACCGAGCAGTTCTTTAATGGACTGCCTGCCCCGCCTCGGTACCAGATACCCTCCCTCCCCCGCTCTGGTACCGAGGCCCGGCCTTTTTCAAAGGCCGCCCCCCACTCAGCGCCAGCCTCTTTGCCTCGCCCGTTATCTTGCGTGGCGGTGACGGCGCGGCCGGATGATGCTTTCGTCGCTAAGTCCTCAGTCGGCTTCGCCTCCCTGCGGAAGCGCGACGAAAGCACCACCCGACCGCACCCTCGGACGCAACGACGGTTGTGGGGAGAACGGGCTACGGATGTCTGACGTCACCGTGATCGATGAACGCCGTTTCCCCTGCGTCGGCCCACCGGCGCGAGAGGCGCCCAAAAATGCCTGCGTCAATCTCCCACACTGCGTGCTTTGCATCACGAGTCGGAGGGAGTGGGCGAGTGTGACCCTGGGAACGCTTCCGCAGGGAGGCGAAGCCGACTGAGGACTTAGTGACCAGGGTCACACCCGCCCACTCCCGTCCCCTCAACGCTCAAAGCCGCCTCGCGGCGGCTTTAGCTTTTGCTTCATCACGTTCGGCCGAAGCCCCAGTGCGGGCGCTTACTTGACCTGCGAGACCATCCACTTGACGGTGTTGCCGACCTGTTCGTCGTTGAGCGAGGGATTGCCGCCCTTGGGCGGCATTACGTTGCCGTCCGGACCCTTGTAGCCTTCGATCGCGTGCTTGATCAGGGTGGGGATGCCTTCGGCCACCCGGGCTGCCCAGGCGCCCTTGTCGCCCAGCTTCGGTGCGCCGGCGACACCGGCGGTGTGGCAGCTGTGGCAGAGGTTGTCGTAGACCGTTTTGCCATCGGTGGTGCCGCCATAGGCGACCTGCGCGGCGGCGGCCTTGGTGGCGGCTTCCTGCGCGGCCTGCATGGCGGCACGGCCGGTATCGCCGGCGTAGACGCCACCGACTGCGGCGATGCGTTCGGCTTTTGCCTGGACCTGGGTGGGATCTGATTCCTTGGGAATGCCGGAATAAATCCAGTAGGCAAGGAACATCAGCAGGACGGTGAGGACCGAGAGCCCAGTGGTGAGCAGTGAGAACTGCTGCAGGAAGCTCTTGTCGGATTTGCTCGGTGTACCGCTCACGCATGACTCCTGAAGGGGATGCTGGCCCAGGCATGGCCCCGTATAAAGGGGACACAATCAGTCGCCGAGTATAGCGGAAAGAGCGTCGCGGGGTGATCATGGCGCGGGGATATTTTGGCCATCCGTCGTTGTCCAACCCTGCCACAGGTCACGCGGTACCCCTGTCAACCGGCATTGTTCAACCTCGTTGCAGTAAACCTATGCTATTGACCCATGGGTCAGGCCGCGCGCACCGCGCGCCGGGGACAACCCCGCAGTTTCTATATGGAGAGCGTTTCATGTCGCGTTTTTGGAAGATCGCGCTGGCGGTGATCGTCGTGCTGGCCATAGCCGCGGTGATCGTCGTGCCGCGCCTGGGCCACAAGGGTGGCGCAGCTGCTGGCCAGCAAGCCGGGGCCGGGCAGGGGGACGGCAAGGGCAAGGATGGCAAGGACGACACACCGATCCCGGTGACCGTGGTGCCGGTGGTCCGCCAGGACGTTGCAGTGTTCCTCAATGCGCTGGGCAACGCGCAGGCATTGAACACCGTAACGGTGAAGCCGCAGGTCGGCGGCCAGCTGATGAAGCTCAACTTCAAGGAAGGCCAGGAGGTCAAGAAGGGTGATGTGATCGCCGAGATCGATCCGCGCACCATCCAGGCCAACCTTGACCAGGCACGCGCCACCCTGGCGCAGAACCAGGCGCTACTGGGTACCGCGCGCAGCAACCTGAAGCGTTCGCAGGACCTGGTCGCCAATTCAAAGGAGCAGTACGTCTCCCAGGCCGACCTCGTCACCTTGAAGAACACCGTGCAGCAGTACGAGGGCACGGTGGCCGGTGCGCAGGGCGCGATCCGCGCCGCCGAAGTGCAGCTGGGCTTCACCAAGGTGATCGCTCCGATCGACGGTGTGGCCGGCATTCGCGCGGTGGACGTGGGCAATATCGTTTCCACCACCGACAGCCTGGTGGTGCTTACGCAGCTGCATCCGCTGTACGTGACCTTCAAGCTGCCCACGCAGAACCTCGACGTGGTGCGCGCGGCGCTTGCCAGCGGCGATGCGCCGGTGACCGTGCGCGATCGTGCCGACAGCCACATCGTGGCCAATGACGGCAAGCTCGACGTGATCGACAACCAGATCGATGCCACCACCGCGCAGTTCGCCGTGCGTTCGGTGTTCCCCAATACCAAGACCGAATTGTGGCCGGGCCAGTTCACCAACGTGCAGTTGAAGGTGAACACGATCAAGGGCGGCCTGGTCGTGCCCACGCAGGCCGTGCAGCGCGGTCCCGATGGCGACTACGTCTACCAGGTGCAGGGCGACAACACGGTCAAGATGCAGGCGGTGGTCTCGGGCACCGAAGTGGGTGACAGCCATGTGCTGATTACCCAGGGCCTGAAGGAAGGCGACCGCGTGGTCACCGAGGGCCAGTTCCGCCTCAAGCCCGGCAGCAAGGTACAGGCACTGGCTCCGGGCCAGGTACCGGCCGCGCCGACCGCCGCGGAGCTGGACAAGACCAAGCAGGCAGCAAACCGCAAGGGCGGACGCCGCGGCGGCTAACCAACACACCAGGGCCATGGCGCGATGGATTCATCGCGCGGTGGCTTGAAGCAGTTCTGCAAGGACACGCCACGTGGGTTTTTCGACACTTTTCATTCGCCGGCCGATCGCTACCTCCCTGTTGATGGTGGCGATCATGTTGCTGGGCATCCTGGGTTACCGGCAGCTGCCGGTATCGGCGCTGCCTGAAATCGACGCCCCAAGCCTGGTGGTTACCACCCAGTACCCGGGCGCCAGCGCCAGCACCATGGCCTCGCTGGTCACCACGCCGCTTGAGCGCAATTTCGGCCAGATCTCCGGGCTGCAGATGATGAGCTCGGACTCGTCGGCGGGCCTGTCCACGATCATCCTGCAGTTCGACATGGGCCGCGACATCGACATCGCGGCGCAGGATGTCCAGTCGGCGATCAGCCAGGCCAAGGGCACCTTGCCTAGCTCGCTTCCGTATCCGCCTGTCTACAATCGCGTGAACCCGGCCGACGCGCCGATCATGACCTTGAAGCTCACCTCCGATTCGGTGCAGCTGCGCGATATCAACGACGTGGCCGATTCGATCCTGGCCCAGCGCCTGGCCCAGGTGCAGGGAGTGGGCCTGGTGAGCATCGCCGGCAACGTGCGACCGGCCGTGCGCATCCAGGTGAACCCGACCCAGCTGTCGAACCTGGGCCTCACCATGGAGGACCTGCGCAGCTCGCTCACGGCCAGCAACGTGAACGCGCCCAAGGGCACGCTCAACGGCAAGACGCAGTCGTACAGCATCGGTACCAACGACCAGCTGGCCACGGCGGCGGAGTACAAGGATACGATCGTCGCATACAAGAACAACGCGGCGATTCGCCTGAGCGACGTCGGCAATGTCGTCGACGGCGTCGAGAACGACCAGCTGGCCGCCTGGGCGGATGGCAAGCCGGCGGTATTGCTGGACATCCGCCGCCAGCCCGGCGCCAACATCGTGCAGACGGTCGAGCGCATCCGGCAGATCCTGCCCGAGCTGAAAACGGTGCTTCCCGCCGACGTGAAGCTGGATGTGTTCTCCGACCGCACGGTGACCATCCGCGCGTCGGTGGAGGACGTGCAGTTCACCCTGATCCTCACCATCTTCCTGGTGGTGGCGGTGATCTTCGTCTTCCTGCGCAGGCTGTGGGCCACGGTGATCCCGTCGGTCGCGGTACCGCTTTCGCTGCTGGGTACCTTCGGCGTGATGGCCTTCACCGGCATGTCGCTGGATAACCTTTCACTGATGGCGCTGACGGTGGCTACCGGCTTCGTGGTCGACGATGCCATCGTGATGATCGAAAACATCGTCCGCTATATCGAGCAGGGCAAGGACGGCAAGGAGGCGGCCGAGATCGGCGCCCGCGAGATCGGCTTCACCGTGGTGTCCCTGACAGTGTCGCTTGTCGCCGTGTTCCTGCCGCTGCTGCTGATGCCGGGTGTCACCGGCCGCCTGTTCCATGAGTTCGCGTGGGTACTGACCATCGCCGTGTCGATCTCGATGCTGGTCTCGCTTACCCTCACCCCGATGATGTGCGCCTACCTGCTGAAGGCCGATTCGCTGCCCGAGGGTGAAGACGCGCACGAGCGCCATGCCGCTGACGGCAAGGTCACCTGGTGGTCGCGCGTGGTGGGAGTCTACGAGCGGTCGCTCGACGTGGTACTGGCCCATCAGCGCACGACCATGGTGGTGGCCTGCGTTACCGTGGCCCTCACCGTGGTGCTGTACATCGTGATTCCCAAGGGCCTGCTGCCCGAGCAGGACACGGGCCTCATCACAGGCGTAGTGCAGGCCGACCAGAACGTCGCTTTCGAGCAGATGGAACTTCGTACCAAGGCGGTGGCCGATGCCCTGCGCCAGGTGCCGGACGTGACCGGCGTTGCTGCATTCATCGGTGCCGGCTCTATCAATCCCACCCTGAACCAGGGCCAGCTTTCCATCGTGCTGAAAGACCGCTCCAAGCGCGGCAACCTGGAAGACGTGGTCAAGCGCCTGCAGGATGCCGCAGCCCACCTGCCGGGCACGGCGCTGTACCTGAAGCCGGTGCAGGACGTGACCCTGGAAACCCGGGTGGCGGCCACCGAATACCAGTACGCGATGAGCGATGTGAACTCGGCCGAGTTGTCGAAGTACGCCACGCAGATGACCGCGGCGCTGCGCCAGCGCCCGGAGCTGGCCGACGTCGACAACAACCTGGCTGACATGGGCAATGCGCTCAAGCTCACCATCGACCGCGACGCGGCCAGCCGCCTTGGTGTGCCGGTGCAGACCATCGACGACACGTTGTACGACTCGTTCGGCCAGCGCCAGATTTCCACCATCTTCACCCAGCTCAACCAGTACCGCGTGGTGCTGGAGGTCGACCCGAAGTTCCGCTCCAGCAAGGATCTGCTCGACAAGCTCTACGTCAAGAGCAACGGTAGCGGTGCGCTCACCGGCAGCAATGCCACCACCTTCGGACAGGCCTCGTCGAGCAACTCGGCCACGGCCACCGGTATCGGCCTGTCCAACACCGGCATCCTGCTCGGCGGCGGCGGCGCGGTGCCGATCTCCACCCTGGCTACGGCGCAGGTCACCAACGCCCCGCTGGTGATCAGCCACCAGCAGCAGCTGCCGGCGGTGACCATCGCCTTCAACCTGGCACCGGGTTATTCCCTGTCCGAAGCGGTAAGCGCCATCCACGAAGTGGAAAACCAGGTCAATATCCCGCCGCAGGTGGCCAAGCAGTTCGTCGGCAAGGCGGCGGAATTCTCATCCTCCGTCGGCGACACCGTCCTGCTGTTGCTGGCTGCCGTGGTGGTGATCTACATCGTGCTGGGCGTGCTGTACGAAAGCTACATCCATCCGGTGACGATCATTTCCACCCTGCCGCCGGCGGGTGTCGGCGCGCTACTGGGACTGCTTATCTGCGGCATGAGCCTGTCGGTGGACGGCATCGTCGGCATCGTGTTGCTGATCGGCATCGTGAAGAAGAACGCGATCATGATGATCGACTTCGCGATCGAGGCGAAGCGCACGGGCATGAATGCCCATGACGCGATCCGCCGTGCGTGCCTGTTGCGATTCCGCCCGATCATGATGACCACCGCCGCGGCGCTGCTGGGTGCCTTGCCGCTGGCACTGGGCAACGGCATCGGGTCGGAACTGCGTCGTCCTTTGGGTGTGTCGATCGTCGGCGGCCTGCTGCTCAGCCAGCTGGTCACGCTGTACACCACGCCGGTGATCTACCTCTACATGGAACGGGTTTCCGACTGGATCGAAGCGCGCCGCGAGCGGCGCGCCATCGCCCGCGACGCCGCCCGGGGACTGGCGTGATCCAGCCCCCGTCGCGCACGGCGCGACGAGCCGCAGTACCCTCTGATCGCCGGGCGGGCAACCGCCCGGCGAAGCCTTTTCCGGGCATCGACGTTCATGGGCCGGCCCCGGCCATGCTGGCGGCTGCCCCTTAATTATCTAAAGCATGAATATTTCCGGTCCTTTCATCCGCCGCCCGATCGGCACCACCCTGCTCGCCGCGGGCGTGTTCGTCGTCGGCATGATCTGCTACGGCCTGCTGGGCGTGGCGGCGTTGCCGGACATCCAGTTCCCGGCGATCTTCGTGCAGACCAGCCAGAGCGGCGCCGACGCCAACACCATGGCAGCGACGGTGGCGGCGCCGCTGGAGCGGCACCTGGGCCAGGTGCCTGGTATTTCGACCATGCGTTCGAACAGTTCGGAAGGCCGGGCTTCGGTCTTCATGATCTTCGACTCAGATCGCAATATCGATGCTGCCGCTCGCGACGTGCAGTCGGCGATCAACGCCTCGCAGGCGGATCTGCCCGCCGGCCTGCCGCCGCCGAGTTATCAGAAGGCCAACCCCAACGACGACCCGGTGATCGCCATCGCGCTCACTTCCGACACGCTGGCCCGCGACGCCCTGTACAACATCGCCGATTCGCTACTGGCCCAGCGCCTGCGCCAGCAGGTCGGCGTGTCAGGCGTGGATATCTACGGCAGCGCCACGCCGGCGGTGCGGGTGGACGTGGACCTGCAACAACTCAATTCCATGGGCCTGACACCCGACCAGCTGCGCAACACGCTCACCGCCGCCAACGTGACCTCACCGCAGGGGTTCCTGTCCGATGGCCACACCACCATGGCGGTGGTCGCCAACGACAACATGCACAGCGCGGCGGACTTCGCCAGGCTGATCATCGCCAACAACAACGGCACGCCGATCCGCCTTGACCAGGTGGCCAAGGTGTACGACGGCCAGAAGGACGCCCAGCAGGCGGCCTGGTTCAATTCGAAGTCGGCCGTGTTGATGTACGTGTACAAGCAGTCCAATGCGAATGTGATCCAGACCGTGGACAACATCCGCGACCAGCTGCCGCAGATGCGCGAATGGTTGCCCGAAGGCGTGAGGCTGCAGCCCTTCTTCGACGGTACGCCCACCATCCGCGCCTCGTTGCATGAAGTGGAAGCGACGCTGCTGATCAGCCTGGCCATGGTAGTGATGACCATGGCGCTTTTCTTGAGGCGGCTGGCGCCCACGGTGATCGCGGGCCTGGCCGTGCCGCTGTCGCTGGCGGGCGCGTTCCTGATGATGTACATCTTCGGGTACACGTTGAACAACCTGTCGCTGCTGGCGCTGGTGATCGCCATCGGCTTCGTGGTCGATGATGCCATCGTGGTGATCGAGAACGTCAGTCGTCATATGGATGAAGGCCTCTCGCGGATGGATGCGGCCTTGCTCGGCGCACGCGAGATCGGCTTCACCATCGTCTCGATCACTGCCTCCCTGATCGCCGTGTTCATCCCGCTGCTGTTCGCCACGGGCATCATCGGGATGTTCTTCAAGGAGTTCACCGTGGTGTTGTGCTCGGCCATCGTGGTCTCGGCACTGGTATCGCTTACCCTTACTCCGTCGCTGTGCGGGCGGTTCCTTACCCAGCATTCGCACCGGCCACCTTCGCGCCTGGGCCGCGGTATCGAACGGTTCCTGGCCGGCATGCTGGCGGTTTACCGGCGCTCGCTGGACTGGACACTGCGCCACGCGCTGCTGATGGCGCTGACGCCGCTGGTGTTGATCGGCATCACGGTCCTGCTGTTCGGCATGGTCACTTCGGGGTTCTTCCCGCAGCAGGACACCGGGCTGATCTCGGGGCGCGCCACCTCCGGCGCTACTGTTTCGTTCACCGATATGGAAAAGCGCATGCAGCGCCTCACCGACATGTTGCGTGCGGATCCCGATGTCGCCACCGTCGGCACACGCCTGGGCACCAGCCGGCAGGGCACCAGCGGATTCTTCAGTGTCGGCCTTAAGACGCGCGCACAGGGCCGCGAGGACACCACCTTCGAAGCGCTTACGCGGCTGTCGACGAAGGCCGCCAAATTCCCCGACCTGAACCTGCGGCTTCGTGCCGTGCAGGACCTTCCCACCGGTGGTGCGGGCGGTGGCTCGAGCCAGGGCGCGCAGTACTCGGTGTCACTGAAAGGCAACGATCAGGAAACCCTGCAGCTGTGGCTGCCCAGGCTCCAGGCAGAGCTGAAGAAGAGCCCGCTGTTGCGCGACGTGGGAACCGATGTCGACGACGCGGGCCTGCGCCAGAACCTGGTGATCGACCGCGATGCGGCATCGAAGCTGGGGGTGTCAGTAGGCAATATCGACTCGGCCTTGTACGACGCCTTCGGCCAGCGCTCGGTATCGACCATCTATTCGGACATCAACCAGTACTCGGTGGTGATGAGCGCGTTGCCGGCGCTGGCGGCGACACCCGAGGCGATCAACCGGCTGTACGTGCGCAGCACAAGCGGCGCGATGGTGCCGATTACGGCAGTCACCAAGCAGATGCCGGGGCTTGCCCCGACACAGGTGATCCACGAAGACCAGTACACCACGATGGACATCAGCTTCAACCTGGCGCCGGGTATCAGCATGGGCGAGGCCACCCAGGTGATCCAGAAGACCATCGACAACATGCGCCTGCCCGGCGACATCCGCATGGACTTCGGTTCGGACTTCAAGCGCTTCCAGCAGTCCCAGGGTGACATGCTGTTGCTCGTGGCAGCAGCGATCATCACCGTCTACCTGGTGCTGGGCATGCTCTATGAGAGCCTGATCCATCCGGTGACGATTCTTTCCACCTTGCCGGCCGCCGGTGTGGGTGCCTTGCTGGCGCTGGTGATCACCGACACCGAGCTATCGGTGATCGCGATGATCGCACTGGTGCTGTTGATCGGCATCGTGAAGAAGAACGCGATCATGATGATCGACTTCGCCCTGGTGGCCGAGCGCGAGCACGGCAAAAATTACCTCGAGGCCATTCGCGAAGCCTGCCTGGTGCGCTTCCGGCCAATCATGATGACTACCATGGTCGCCATCCTGGCCGCATTGCCGCTGGCCATTGGCCTGGGCGAAGGCTCGGAGCTGCGCCGGCCGCTGGGTATCGCCATGATCGGCGGCCTGCTGGTTTCGCAGAGCCTTACGTTGCTCAGTACGCCGGCGCTTTATGTGATCTTCTCGTGCCTTGCCGAGCGGGCGCGCAAGCGCAAGCAGGTGCGCCTGGAGCGCCGCGTGGCTCGCCGCCGCGCAGCCCTCGCCCGCGGAAACGGATAGCGATCAGTCGTTCGGTTGCGAGGGTTGGCGAAGCGTCTGCCGGACGCTGGGCACCGCGCTGGTGCGCACGCCCAGTTCATGGGCGATGTCTACCAGCCCCAGGGTACGGGCGACATCGCCCGCGGTACGCCCGAAGGCATCGGCGGCGCTGCGATCGGCGCCACGCGCCATCAGCGTGCGCGCCGGCGGCAGCAACGCATGCATGGCGCAGGCGTGCAGGCCGGTGACGCCACGCTGGTCCGCGTGGCTGATGTCGGCGCCGGCGTCCAGTAGCGCGGGCAGCAAAGCGCCCAGGTGGGTGGCATCGCAGCTTACGCCTGGCCGCTTGTGCGCTCCGAGCAGAAGCAGAAGTGCCGTCTTGCCCTCATTGTCGGCATGGTTGATCTCGGCCTTGCGGCTGATCAGTACATCGAGCAGGCGGCGCGAGCGCAGGCTGTCGCTGCTTTCGAAACAGTACTGGGCGGCGGCATGCAACGGCGTGTGGCCGCTGCCGTCGCGGGCGTTGATGTCTGCCCCAGCATCCACGAGCGCCTCGACGATCTCTGGGTAGCCCAAGGCCGCCGCGATCATCGTGGCGGTGGTCTCGCCGGGCAGGCGCTGGTCGACCGCCACGCCACGCTCAAGCAGCAAGGCCACCAGGTTTTCGCGCCGCGCGGTCACTGCCGCCACCAGCGGCGTGGCGCCCGTCGATGCAGCACGCTCGGGATCGGCACCAGCATCCAGGACGACCACGGCGACGTCGCGGTGGCCAGCACCACAGGCTCGCAGCAGTGCAGTGGCGCCCTTGTCGTCAGCAGCGTCAACGGCGAAGCCGAGATCGAGCAGGCGGCGCACGGCTTCGGCGTCACCACTGGCGGCAGCCTGTGGAAGATCGGTGGCGCGAAGCGGCCGGCGTGGCAACGGCCAGCGGCTCCAGCTCAGCCAACGCTCCACCTCGGGCTGACCCATGGCCACGCCCAGCGGGGTTTCGCCGTGGGCGTCGGTGGTTTCCGGATCCGCCCCGTGGGCCACCAGGCTGCGCACGCGCTCAAGTACACGATTGCCTGCTTCCAGCGCCGCGAACAGCGGCGTGCGGCCCTGGCCATCGCGTGCGTTGGGATCGCCGCCGCGGGCCAGCAGTTCATTGAGCACGCGTGGATGCGCGACGGCCGCAGCGACGTGAACGGCACTGCGCAGGCGCGCATCCACGCCAAACGGATCCGCGCCAGCGCCGAGCATGCGCAGCAGCAGCGAGGCTTCGGCATCGCTGTCGCCCATGTGCGCAACGGCCTGCAGGAACAATCCCGCGCCGGCCGGCGTGGCGCCGGCATCGAGCAACTGGGCCACGGCGTCCTGTGATGCTGGCAGCTGCGGTATCAGCGCATCGAAAAGACGGCGTCCAAGTGCCTTGGTGCTGTCGTCGTCACCGTTTTCAATGTCTTTGTCGTCGCGCTGGCGCGGGGCGCCCAGGCGTGCCTCGGCGTCAAGGCCGTGCTCGAGCAACCATGCACGGCTGGCGCCGAGGCCCGGGGCTGAAAGTTCGAAATACATCGCGGCCAGTTGCGACGCCGGCCATTCACGTGCGCGGCGGGCGAAGGTGGATGCCACGGCCCAATGGCCGAAGCGCAGCGCATCAAGCAGGTGGTCCGGTGAATCGGCGCCGGCTTCGGGGACCACGGCATCGCTCATGCTGGCCGGGAGCGGTGTTTCCGGGTCAAGCAGGGCGACCAGGTCCCAACGACCGGCCGCGGCAGCGTGATCCAGTGCGCTGCGGCCATCCATGCCCGCTTCACGCGGCTGTGCGCCGAGGGCGAGCAGCGCACGCACGGTTTCGGCGCGCGCCTGTGGCGACTGGCACGCCAGGGTGAGGGCGTCGCGCCCATGGCTGTCACGTGCGCGTGGATCGGGCGTTGCCTCGGCGAAGAGTTCCACGATGCGTGGTGCGCCGGCGCGCGAAGCTTCCATCAGCGCGGTGCTGCCCCGGCGGTCGGCCAGGCCCACGTCGGCTCCTGCACCACGCAGCGTGCGGCAGATCCGCTCGTGACCTTCGGCCGCGGCCACCATCAGGGCACTGCGGCCGTGGCTGTCGGTGGCGTTTACCGCGGCGCGGTGCTTGAACAGGATACGCACGCCTTCGTCGTCGTCTTCGGTGATGCCGGCGGCGGCAACCAGCGCAGGCTCGCCATCGACCGGCGTGGCCTTGGCGCCGCGCTCGAGCAGGAAGCGGGTGAGGTTCCAGTTGGCGGCGCGGCAGGCCGCGGCCAGCGCGCTATAGCCGGCCTTGTTCAACGCGTTCAGCGGCGCACCGGCATCGAGCAGCATCGCTGCGATGGTCGGCTCGCCGCAGAGCACCGCGCCGTGCAGCGCCGTGTTGCCTTCGCCATCGACGGCCGAGGCATTGGCGCCGTTGGCAAGGAGGGTCATCACGGCGTCGGCGCGGCCATGCCAGCTGTCGCGCGAGGCGGCCAGCAGGGCTGTGCAGCCGGCGTGCACACGGTTGACCTCGGCACCTCGGGTGATCAGGGCACGCAACAGGCGCACATCGGGCATGAGCGCCGCCAGCACCAGCACGGGGCGCTGGTCGCGGTCGCCGGGATGCGCGGTGGTGTTGGCGTCGGCGCCCGCATCGAGCAGGGCAAGCGCGCGATCGACATCGCCGCCGCGCGTGGCTTCAAGGAGGTCGTTGTCCAGTTCCGCCTGCGGCCGACCGGCCGGTATGGATTCGATGGAGTGGGGCGGCTGCACCGGCCCGGGAGCGCTTTCGGTGCCGAACACCGGATCCACCCGCGGTGTTTTATCCGCCGAGGCGGTCAAAGGCGCAGTCGCGGTAACGCCGCTGCGCGATGCCGGGGTCCCGTGCGGACGCTGGCGCCCTTCGCACAGCATCGCGCGCAACGTACGGTTGGCGATCACCATGCAGCCCAGCGGCAGCAGCACCAGTCCATAGATGGCCAGCGCACTGATGCGAAGTTCCGAAGGCAACACCCCATAGAGCCCGGTGAGCGTCACGGCGGCGAACGAAAGCACCAGCAGTGCCATGGCCGCCGGTAGGAAATGCGAGAAAAAGCGTTCTTCGGCCGACAGGTGCCGCCCGAAGGCGATGCTGCGTGCCACGGCGGTGAATATCCACGAGCCATCTTCCTGCCCGGGGTAGGCGTCGTCCCAGACGAAGACCAGACCGAATGCAGGCCATATCCGCCACAGCGAGGCCAGGGCCACCACAAGCGCCGCGGCCAGCAGCAGGGCACCGGAAAGGCTCGGTTCCTGGATCAGGCGTACCAGCGGCCAGGCCACCAGCAGGAACATCACCGCGGTATAGCTGGTGAACATCACCATGTGCGCGGCGCCGCGGCGCAGCAGCGTGCGGGCGAAGCTGGGTTCGGGATCGAAGCCGATGGCATGGCATACCGCGCCCATCGCCAGGGCGTTGGCCAGGAGCAGGGGTATCAGTACCACCGGATGGGTCGACCACCCGGCCAGGGCAACGGCGATCAGCGCCGGCAGGAACCACGGGAGGGATTTCAGGAGCGGCGGCCGGCGCCGTGGTTTGATTCTCGACATACGCGCGAGTATACGGAAGCACGAACACGCCTCGCGGTAACCGAACGTTAACCTCGATTTCTTCTTGCGAGGATCAGTCGCGCGGTTCGCGAGGCTCGCGCGGCGCCTGGCGATAGTGCTGATTGCCTACGGCCAGGGTGTCGCCCGGGGGAATCTGCAGGTGCCAGCCGCGCTCGGCGAGGTTCGCCAGCACTTCCCGGGCGTCTTCCTGGGGAAGGCGGCGGCTGTCGTCCAGATCCAGCTCGAGGGCTAGACGCAATTCCCCAAGCATCAGGGTGAGCGGCTCGGGCAGCACGTCAAAGCCGTCGCGCTTGTGCAACCACACGTAGGTATCGGGTTTGCGCTGGCTTGCATAGACGAAGCACTGCATGGGTAACCCCGTGTTTCGTGTTGGCTGGCCGGACAAGCCTAGCAATGCTGCGCCCCGGAACGAAGCATTGGATGGTTATACCCGATTGAAGTCGCCAGCTGCGTCTCATTTTGCTGCACCGCCACTTGCGCTAACGAAAAGTTCACGGCACAGTCTCGCCCGGGATTGTCAAACGGGCGTATGAACGCGCTGTTACACGGGCCTCCCGGCCCCTCGGCAGTCCCGCCTCGAACTCATAAGAACAAACTGGCAGGAGTCCACAAATGCAGATGTCCCTTACCCGCCGCGCCTGGGCGGTTCGCCCGCTGGCATTTGCCGCCCTCTCCGTCGCCATCGCCGGCGCGCTAGTCGCCCCCCGCGCCGCGGACGCCAGCGCGTTCCAGCTGAAGGAAAACAGCGCCAAGGCGCTCGGTACAGCCTTCGCCGGTTCCGTCACGGCCGGCAACGATGCCTCGGTGATCGTGAACAACCCGGCCGCGATGACCATGCTGGACGGCAATACCTTCCAGGCCGACGTCACCGCCATCAATTTCAGCACCAAGTTCTCCGGCAGCTCCACTGACGCGCTGGGCCGTCCGATCGCCGGTTCCAACGGCGGCGATGCCGGCACCACCATCCCGGTGCCCGCGATGTACTTCCAGTCCAAGGTGTCTGATCGCTGGCACGTGGGCGTGGCCCTCACCGCGCCGTTCGGCTTCAAGACCGACTACGACAACGATTTCACCGGCCGTTACAGCGGCCTGAAGTCCGATTTCAAATCCCTCGACGCCACGCTGTCGGCCTCGTTCGATGTCACTGACACCTTCACCCTGGGCGCCAGCGCCATTGCCCAGCGCACCAGCGCCGAACTCACCAGCGCCGTCAACTTCAACGCCGTTGGCCTGGGGATCGTGCAGCAGGGTGCCGCTGCCGGCGCCATTCCGCCGCAGGCCGTGCCCACCTACCTGGGCGTGATCGGCGCTGTCGTGCCCCCGGGCACCGATGGCTACGCCAAGATCAAGGGCGACGACTGGGCCTACGGCTGGCAGCTTGGTGGTTTCTGGAAGCTCACCGCGCAAGATCGCTTCGCGCTGAACTACCACTCGAAGATCTCCCACACGCTTGAAGGCACCGCCAACTTCCAGGTGCCCGCCCAGGTGCAGGGTCTGCTCTCCAACCCGCTGGTTGCCCCGCTGCTCGGTAGCGGCCAGGCGCCGTTCACCCACACCAGCGGTACGGCTGACTTCACCACCCCGGCCTTCGCCACCGCCAGCTTCTGGCACCAGGACGAGAAGTTCGGCCTGGGTATGGACATCTCCTGGACGAAGTGGGACTCCTTCAAGGAACTGGCCGTGCAGTACGGCAACCCGTCGCAGCCGGCCACGGCGGAACAGTTCAACTGGCGCAACACCTGGTTCGCTTCAGTCGGTGGCGAGTACTACGCCACCGAAAAGCTCACCCTGCGCGCCGGTGTAGCCGTGGACACCACGCCCACCTACAACTCCACCCGCGACGTCCGCGTGCCTGACTCCACCCGCCGCTGGCTCACCTTCGGCCTGGGCTACAAAGTCACCGACCGCTTCGACGTGAACCTCGGCGCCGCCCACATCTTCGTCAACAAGGCCCACATCAATTCGATGAGCCCCACCGGCGACCTCACCGTCGGCGAGAACGACGACAAGGGCAACCTGCTCAGCCTGTCGGGCCAGTACCGCTTCTAAGCACTGCCGCGTCGCACCGAAAAACGCCCCCGCTTGCCGGGGGCTTTTTTTGCGCCTCGAGTGGGGGAGGCCGGCGGGCGTCACCCTGGTCACTAAGTCCTCGTCGGGCTTCGCCCTCCTGCGGAAGCGTTCCGAAAACGACACCCCCCAGCCTCACCCGGCACGCACCGGTGAACTTCGGAGAGAACCTGACGCCGCATGCTCCAGCGCTCACGCGGCCAGGGCTTTCC